>JAOZMQ010000245.1 GCA_029934195.1 Candidatus Cloacimonadota bacterium
CCATAAGATCTTCTTCTTTAAGTCCATGAACTTCAAAGCCTAATTCACATACAAGGAATTGAGCTTTGAGCATTATCAAACCATCCACCATTTCCTTCAAATCCGGTAGATTTTTTGCTTCTTCATTAAGTTTTTGTATCTGACCTTTTACAAAAGCCGGTAATGCTGATGGTAAAACAAAGAATATTACTTCATCACCACTTGCTGCTGCAGATACACCAATAGTAATAGCTGGATAAATATTTTGTGTACCTGACCCATTGATAGTAATTGAAACTTTTCCCATTCTTCACTCCTTTTATCTTTTGATAATTTATCGAAAACTCAAGATGCTTTATAGTGTCAAGCATTTTGTATGCATATACGCATAACCCCTTTTTAAAGAGTCTGATTTTTAGTTGTAAACTGTTATGATATTGATCTATGAATTTCGCTTTTCACAAAAAAAGTGGATAGACAATTTTTTAAAGTAAACTCAAAAATCTAATTCCAATAATTATGAGAAAATAGATAGATAAAATTATATTGCTACTATAAAATATTTTAAATTTTGATTTCTGATTATAAGGAATATTTGTCATTAAATCCACTTTATGAATTTCCAATAAACATTTTTGTAATGAATTTTCAATTAATGAGATAATTTTTGAGAAAGAAAATTTACTTTGTTTTATTTGTAAGCTTCCCTTCCTAAATTCTTGAAAAAATACAGGAATAAAATACAAAGTGTGAACAATAAATAATTGAAAATTGTGGAGATAAATATTTTTTTGCATAAATAAAAAATCCGATAAAAATCTATCCAAAGAAGTAGTGACAATTAAATAGAAAGAGAGTAAAAGATAAAAAGAAATTCTGATAATAAATTCAACTTGAGATAGAAAATCTATTTTAAAAAAAATTCCAAAAAGAAAATATACAACAAAAAATGGAGTAAACCGTAATAATCCTTTAAAAAAATGGAGAAAAATATCTTTTGAGAACATCAAATAAATTATTGTAACCGGATAATATAGAAGCAAAAGCTTGAAGTGAGAGAATTGAACAATAAAGATAGAACTGAGTACAATAAGGAATTTCATTATTGCATTTTGCTCAGAAAGAACTGATTTTTTTTTATTGTTAATCATAAAAATCTTTTAAAAAAGAATTAACTTTTAAGGTCTTGCGTCTTCGGTTTCCAATAATCTATTCTCTAAATTGTGTTTGGCGGGAAAGGATACATTTAGGCTATCATTCTCGGGATTTTGAGGAGAAATTTCTAACGAATCTGAATTTATTTCTTCATCTGATAATTGCATTTGTTCCAGTTCTTTTAAATCCAAATCTTCAAAATAAGGTAAACGATAGGTTGTAATAAAATTCTCTCCATCATAAATTTTATTGATAAATTGACTATATTGAGAACTACTGTTTTCGGATAATAAGGAATCAAAATAAACCTTAGCGGTTATTGTGTCTGCCAACGAATAATATGAAATAAATCCTATTGAAAATCTTGCTTTTTTGTTGAATTTATTGTCATACTTTTCGATAAAATTTTGCAATCTATTGATAGTAATTTCAGGATTGATAGTCGCATCTTGAATTGCTTCATTGTAATCGTTAGAAGCTGCAAGAAATTCAGGTGTTGTTATCTCAAGTTTCTGGTTATTGATTAATCTCTCCAAAGCAAATGTATATTTATTGTCAGCATAATTTTCTTTCATAAATTCTAATTGTTTTGTAGCATTTAAAGTATCCTTGAGAATTTTTTTATAAATCCAAGATTTTACAAAAAGAGTAAACGGAATAAACTTTTTTTCATATTTAATGACATCATCTTCAAAACTTTTCTTTCTTGTTTGTAATGAATCTAATGTGTTTTGGTAAGTTCTTTTCAACGGAGGTTTTACAATTGTTTCCTTATCTCCATTTTCTATCACCAATAATGAATCTTCGAAAACAATGTTTACAGAATCTTGTTGTAATAATGAAATGGATTTCCCGTCATCAAGAATTTTTGTAGAATCAATTGTACTTTCAGTCTTAATTATTCCAGAAACATTTTGTAAAGAATCCTCGATAATTTTCTCATCTAAACTGATAATCGAGGAATCACTTTCAACAGTATCAGAAATGGCTTGTAGAGAATCTGATGTTAATAATGAATCTAAATTTGTGTTAATTTCATCAATAAGAATATTCAGTGAGTCAATGTTGCATA
Source organism: Candidatus Cloacimonadota bacterium (assembly GCA_029934195.1). Lineage (GTDB taxonomy): Bacteria > Cloacimonadota > Cloacimonadia > Cloacimonadales > JAOZMQ01 > JAOZMQ01. The sequence continues at coordinate 2,207 of JAOZMQ010000245.1, forward strand.
ATAGAATATCTTTTTGATACAAAATTCTGTCATATACAGCAAGTGCAGAATCCGGCATTTCTAATTCATCGAGATAATATTCGGCTAAAACAAATTGTTCTTCAACTAAATCTTTTGTTGATATTGTTCTATCTGTATCTTGAAATTGAAGTATTTGACTTGCAACCGTACTTTTGGATAATGCTAATTTAACAAATTCGGATCTACTATCCATTGTCTTAACCTTGTTGAAATTCTCAATCGCTTTCTCATAATCTAATAATTTTGAAAAATATAATTCACCAAAATAATAAGCTGTTTCAGCTCCGATTGCATTTCTTTCGTTATCTTTAATAATTAATTCCATGAGCTCAATCGCTTTCTCATAATTTCCCAAACCAATCTCTGATCTTGCAAGAAGTAATCGGATTTTTGGAATTTTATTTACAACAAATTCTTTTCTTAAAAGCTTTTCACTTAATTTATGGGATTCTTCAAATTTATTCAATAAGAGAAAATTATAAGCTTTTAAATAAAGCGTATTTAATTTTATTCTTTTTTCAACTCTTGATGATAAAATTTCATCACATATTCTTGATGATTCTTCGTAATCTTCAATTTTGTGATAAGTCTTAGCTAGAAGAAAATATGTCTCTTGAAATTCATCAGATTTTTTATAATTATCAATCAGTTTACGAAGATAATGCAGTGCTTTTTGATAATGTTCATTTTCTACATAGTAATTTGAAAGAACAAGCAATGCCTCTGGATGTTTATCTTTATGGTCCGGATTTTGGATAAACTCAACAAGAATGGAATATGCTTTATCTTTATGATTCAATGCATATTCAGATTTTGCAATAAAAATAATTGATTCAGAAACAAACTCACTTTCGGGGAAAAATTTCAATAAATCATTGAATTTTTCTTTTGCAGTAACATAACCATTTCCACGATAATAAAAAGATTTTGCCATTAAAAATAAAGCATCATCAGCCCATTTGCTATCTTTGAAATCAGTTAAAACAACTCCACATTTTTCAATAGCTTTTTTATAGTTTTTTTTTGCCGCTTGACTGGTCTTCCCGTTTGTTTTTTCCTGAGAATACGCTTGGTTATAATACTTTTTTGCATTGAAAAAAGTATTAAAATATGCAAAAGCACAACCGGATAATAGAAAGATTATCAGTGCAAAAAAAGTGAGTTTTTTCTTAATCAAATTAATCTCCTAACGAAGGTTGATTTTTTCGTTTACAATTTTTATGATAGAATCTGAATCAATAAGTGCTTTCATATTATTAATATCATCTGTGAAAATTCTATCTTTTTCAATAAACTCTACGATAGTACGAATTTTTTCTTTAACTTTTTCAAGGACTGGAGATGATAATTCATTTCTTTCATCAAGAGCCTGACAACCTGCCATCAATTCTAATCCCAAAACAAATTGTGTATTATCAAGGATATTTCTTCCTTTAACTGCTGAAATAGTTCCCATGCTTACATGGTCTTCTTGGTTTGCAGAAGTTGGAATTGAATCTACTGATGCCGGATGAGCAAGCACCTTATTTTCAGAGATTAAAGAAGCAGCTGTTAATTGCATAATCATAAAGCCGGAATCCAAACCGGGTCTTGCTGCAAGAAATGGTTTCAACCCGTTATTTAAGGCTGGATTAAACATTTGTTCCATTCGACGCTCGGAAATATTTCCAAGTTCAGACACAACTATTCCAAGAGTATCCATTGCAAAAGCTAATGGCTCACCGTGAAAATTTCCACCTGAAATTACTTTATCTTGATCAGGAAAAATTAGAGGATTATCGGTTGCTGAATTAATTTCAACTTCGAGAGTTGTCCTTACATATTTTAGAGCATCTCTAACAGCTCCATGAACTTGAGGAGTACATCTTAAACTATAAGGATCTTGAACTTTGTCGCAATCAAGATGTGATGATCTTAATTTACTTTCCGATAATAAATTACGAAGATTTTCTGCGGAAATTCTTTGACCTTTGTGCGGTCTTAACATATGAACAAGATCATCATAAGCTACCGGAGTTCCAAGAAGTGCATCGACTGTTGTGGCTGCACAAACATCGGCTATTTTGCAAAGATTTTCAGCTCTATAAAGTGCTAAAGCTCCAACTCCTGCCATTACTTGAGTTCCATTATTCAGTGCTAATCCTTCTTTTGCTGAAAGTTTTATCGGTGTGATATTTGCTCTTTTCATTGCTTCTTCACCGGTAATAATTTCGCCTTGATATTCTGCTTTACCTTTTCCAAGAAGAACTAAAGCAAGATGTGAGAGAGGTGCTAAATCTCCACTTGCACCAACTGAGCCTTTTTCTGGAATACAAGGGTGAATCCTTTTATTGAGCATTTCAATAAGACTTTGTAAAGTCTTCAATTTTATACCAGAATGCCCTTTTGCAAGTACGGAAATTCTAAGCAACATAATTGCTCTTGTTTCTGCAATTGAAAAATTTTGTCCAACACCAGTTGCATGGCTTAAAATAAGATTTTCTTGCAGTTCGGCAATTTGTTCTTTTGGTATAGTAATTCTTGCAAATTTGCCAAATCCTGTTGTCAATCCATAAACGATTTTACCATCATTGATCACTTTTTCTACATAATCCCGACATTTTATTACTTTTGCTTTTGATTCTTCAGTCAGTTCAATATTTGTCCCATTTTGTGCAACATCCCAAACTTGCTCAATTGTTAATGAATTCCCATCAATATATATCTTTCTCATAAAAACTCCTTTAAATCTTTAAGTTTAATTCTACTCAAACTGCAATATTTTTGGAAGTGATAAATTGTCAACTTTTGAAAATTTAGTTTCAAATCTATATAAATTAAAAGTCAGAGGATTGCAAAAAGCTACAGAGCTAACTATTACTTGAATGAAAACTAACTTTTTCTGAATTTTCTTTTTTTGCCGCTACTCTGTAGCTTAATTCTCTTTTCTCTTTACCCAACGCTAACGCATTGGGC
>JAOZMQ010000246.1 GCA_029934195.1 Candidatus Cloacimonadota bacterium
AATCGTTTTTTCTATTAATCTTTTCTTCATGATCTTCCGTCCTTCATGGTTAAAATTCTTTTTCGTTCAGATACTAATTAGTATCTGAACGAAAAGGATTAAAGTCACTGATTGCACGGATTAGCACGGATTTAAAATCATGCTAATATTTGTAATTTTTCGCTATTTTTCGTCTATTATTTATTCTCTTAAATCCGCGTAACTCTGCGTAAATCCGTGGCTTATCCTTTTTCATTTAGGTACTAATTAAAATTTTCCAACAGAAAAAAATCTATCAATTTCAGGAATTCTTGCTGATTTTGCTTCTTGCAATGATCCATTAAAGAGCATTTTCCCGCCATCTAAGAATATGATTTTATCTGCAATTCGGTGAATACTGGCTAATTCGTGAGTTACAATTATAATACTCATTTTGAGTTGTTCTTTCAATTTAAGAATCAGATTATCCAAAGCTTCACTTGTAATTGGGTCTAAGCCGGCTGAAGGTTCATCACAAAATAATAGTACAGGGTCAAGAGCAATTGCACGGGCAAGAGCCGCTCTTTTTTTCATACCTCCGGATAATTCAGAAGGAAATAAATAAGTTGCCTGACTCAAATTCACTAAATTCAATTTTACTTTGATGATTTTTTCAATGATTTCATAAGGTAGTTTTGTGTGTTGTTCCAAAGGAATGGCGACATTATTGAAAATATCAAGAGAATTTAATAATGCTCCATTTTGAAATAGCATTCCAATTTGTGATAAAATCAGATCAAATTCAGATTCATCCATTTTGGTAACATCTTTATCCAAAATTTTAACAGAGCCTGCAGCCGGTTGATGAAGACGAAGAATATTTTTTAGAAGAGTTGTTTTTCCACAACCGCTTCCACCAAGAATTATGGTAATTTCTTGAGGAAGGATATCAACAGAAATATCGTTCAAGATTACTTTTTCACCATATTTTGCTACAAGATTTTTTACACTAATAATAGGTTTTATCTTTTTCATAATTTTTTCTAAATCATATAAATTAAGCTGAAAAGTGCATCTGCAACAATAACAGCAAAAATTGAAGCAACAACGGATAAAGTAGTTGCTTTTCCAACACCTTCCGCTCCACCTTGAACATTGAATCCATAATAGCTACCAATAATGACAATTAACCAAGAAAAGAAAATACTTTTGATTAAACTGATGATAACATCCTTTAATTCAACCACTAACAAACACTCTGTAATAAATGATGTTACAGATAATTCCAAATAAGTGACTCCAACAATTAGACCTCCAAAAATACCAATTACAATCGACATTGTAACTAACAATGGCATACAAATTGTAATTGCATGAAATTTTGGGACAACGATATAACGGAGAGGATTAATTGCCATCATTTTGAGAGCGTCAAGTTCTTCGGTGACTTTCATTGTGGCAATTTCTGAGGCGATTGACGAACCACTTCTTCCGGCAACAATAATAGCTGTCATCATTGGTCCCATTTCTCTTAACATAGAAACAGCAATCAGGTCTGCTACAAAGATATTGGCTCCAAATTGTTTCAATTGAGCTGCAGATTGTAATGCGAGAATCAATCCAAGAATTAATGAAAGTAAACCAACAATTGGTAATGCATCAACTCCAATGAGTAAGCTTTGCTGAACAAGAGTTCCTTTTCTTTGTCCTTTTTTGTTAAAAATTCCCACCACTGACCAATAAAGAATATCAGAAGTGAGGAAAAGTCCCGAGATAAAAGCATCTTTGGTCTTAAAAAATTTGTCACCAATTTCAGCAAAGACTCCATCTTTAACCGGAACTGAAATTTTATTTATAATTTTTTTTTCTGAGAATGTTTTTATCGAAAGTGTGACAGAAGGAGAAACATTCATTACTTCAATTTTAGATTCATTTGTAGAAAAGAATTCTATAACAAAATCTAAAAAAGCAACTCCAGCACTGTCAATAGAAGTAATTAAAGCCAAATCAATGACTTCAATACAAGTCTTTTTATTTTTTTTTAAGGAAGAAAAATAATCCGGAACTGTAAATTTTGTCAATTCTCCTTCAAATGATATTGAGTTTCCTGATATATTATAAGTATTTTTCATCAATTCTAATACCAATAATATGTAAATCGCAGAAATAAATTGTGATCAATTATTAAGTAATCTTGAATTTCATCATTTTTTGTAAGAGTCACTTTGTAGTCAATTGAAAGTGGATCAAGAATTTTGAGATTAAAGATATTTCCAAAAACGAAACTGGTATTTTTTTGTTTATCAAATGGGAAAAGAATATCCAGATCGCTGTTATAGCTCAAATTAATTGGCAATTGGAAATCTGCCATCAAAGAAACTTCAAGTCCTTCTTGATAACTGGAATCATTTTCTTGATAAATATCATACAATATATTTGTAACTGAATCTGTTTCAGTCTTTTCAAAAGTAAAAACATCTTTATAAATATCTTGTCTCATACCAAAACCGGTACGCAAATCAAGTTTAGCTCGTGGAGTGTTTAATATTCTGAGATTCAATCCTAAACCTTCTTTTAGATTTAAAGGGAAAAAAGATGGGCTAACACTGATTTTATCCACTTGAGTAAATTCTTTATCATTTCCATTAATATCTCTTTTTTTAGCATTACTCGGATTCTCATAATATTTATTTACTTCTATAAAATGTGTATCTGTATCAAATCTTAAATAAAGACCAATCATTTTTGAAAAATAGTAAACAAAGCTGGTTTTCAAAGAGAAGTCATCTGCTGATATTCTAAAATCTGTACCTGTTTCTTTTGATGTTCCAATATCAATCAGATTTTTTAGTGAAAAATAATATGCACCTTCATTGTAGATATATCTGTTATCCAATTGTGCTGTAAAATTCATTCTGCTTATTGGATCTTCTTTATCAGTTTTGTTATCACTTGTTATACTTGCATTTGCATGAACGGCAGAGGAAAATTTTCCAAGTAAAGATGATTTTAAGTTTTCACTATTGCTAATATCACCAGCTCCTACCATTGTTCCGGTTTCAGAATTAACAACAATTGTTAATTCCTTTAATTCCCCCGGATGCAAAGTAACAGTTGTAAAATCAATATAAGTGTTAAAGGAATATCCATTCAAAATAATTTTATAATCTCCTGGTTCTAAAATCCAAGTTTCCGGCTTTTCACCAAGTTCTTCATCAACTCCAACACCAGTACCAAAACTTTCATAAGTATTAACTTTATAAATCTCATAACGATCATCAACAGATGCTCTGTTTTCATCAATAAGGCTGATAGTTAGGCAACCCCAGTCCGGTTCAACTAATGTTTTATATCGAGGTTTTATCTCAATTTGTTTCGATAATCTTTGGTAAGAATGTCCCGAACCATAGATGATTTGATAAGTGCCTTGTTCCAATAAAACATCCATTCCCATTTGGCTATTTGTGATAATATTTCCTTCTTCATCTTTTACAATAAAGGCTGGTTCTTGGTCAGAGGTGGTTAATGTTGGCATTTCCAGTCGTCCTTTACCTAAGAGATCATAATCATTAAGTTGCTCTACAAAGGTAAATTCATTGTTTTTATAAACTATTAGTTCTTTTTCTTTCAATTCTGGAGATTTACCTGTATCTAAATAGTAAAATATTTTTTGCACAAAATTATCAGTTTCTTGATTCAAAATATCACTAATACCTTGTACAAATAATTCGTAATCATCTTTATATAGAAGTTTTTGTTGGTCAACTCTATGAACAAAAATAGACTTTTGCTGTTCATTATCGTAAAGTGTGATTGTCATCTGAAGATGAGCTGCACGCTCTGTATCAAATAGAATAAAATCAAGATTCTCAATTTTACTTCTAATTTCATAACGAATTTTTTCTTTAATTTCTCCTCTAAATATTTGTTCAAAAATATTGTAATTTTTTATTCTTGTAGCTATTATATTAGGAATAGCTTCATCAATTTCAACTGCCCATAAATTATTATCACTATATGAAATTCTATAAACAGATTGCTTGGTTACAATTTGTTTTCTTTTGTATGTTCTCGGTAATTCCGAGTCTTTTATAATAACGGAAAGATTGTATGGTTTTTCTTTGATTAAACTATCTTTCTCAAAACTAGGATTATAATTCATTACATAGTAGTTTCTTTCAATTATTTCGTTTCCGGTACAACCTAAAAGAATTAGAAAAAAAATTGAAAGAATAAAGAAATATAATTTATTCATAAAACCTCGCTATTTATTTTTTTTGGAACGCAGTAATTGTGTTGGGTCTTCACTTATCAACCTTGAAAATTCATTTAGATATTCCATTGTTTCTTTCATCAATTCAATTGAGTCTATTAAATTGCCTTTGCTTTGTCGAACCGTCCAATCTATATTTTCAATTGTATTGTTCAAATTAATGGTAACTTTTTGCAAATCGTCTGATAATTGTTTAATATTGATTTGATTTATTTGATCTGAAAAATCAGCTGAATTATTAACAATACGATCCAATTGTTCTGAACCGATAAGATTATCCAATTTCTTAATAAGGCTGGTTGTTGAGACAGTTAATTCAGTAAAATATTGGGATAAAGAGTCAATATTGCTAAATGTATTATTGATATTATTTCTATTCTCTATAATAAGTTGATCCACATTATTTAAAATACTGGTGAATTTTTTCTGATTAACAGAGCCGGTTAATTCAATGATATTGTTCATTGCCAGCTCTATTTTTTCTGCAATAATTTCAGCTTTTCCGGTTATATTATCAAAAGTTGATAATCCAGCTGTTATATAAGAATTTGATGGGAGTTTTGGGGAAGCATTTGTCCCGCCGATTAATTCAATTTGTTTTAGTCCAGTAATTCCGACAGGAACAAGAGTTGCAAAAACATCTTTTTTTACAGGTGTTCCTTCTTTCATAGAAATACTGACAACTACTTTGGAAATATCATCTTGTGATATAGAAATATCTTCAATTCTGCCAACTCTTATTCCATGATATTTTACTTGACCACCGACTTGCAATCCATTAACGGAAACATCATCATAAACTATTTTATAATAATCAAGTTTCTCCATTAGACTGTTTCCAGCAACAAGAACTAACATTATTAATAAAGTAAGAGTACTAAAAAAGAGAAAAAATCCAAGCCGTGCCTTTTGTGCTTTACTAACCATTTTCAGCTCC
>JAOZMQ010000019.1 GCA_029934195.1 Candidatus Cloacimonadota bacterium
TGCGATTTTTGATATTAGCCTTGTGAGCTATATTCGTAAAAGAGATGGAAGACGGGTAACAGAAGGCGGCAAAGATCATTCAACTCATAGAATTGGTAATGCTGTTGGTTCAGCAAAAATAACTGCTTTAATTGTATATTTGATTAATATCATAATTGTTCTAATTACAATTATTCTTTTTAAAATGGATTCTGAAATATTATTGATTCTTTTTGCATTGATTTTTGCTATTATGTTTTTATTTCTTGGTAGAAGATTAGACAAAGTACCGGTAATATTACCCCAAAAACAACAAAAAAGTGAGGCTTGATTTGAGATTTAAAATATTAGGATCTTCTTCCGGACTTCCTCAAATTGGGAAGAATTTATCTTCTGTGTGGATAAATTTCAATAATAAAAATATCCTAATTGATTGTGGTGATGCAACTGCATTTCGTATTTTGGAAAACAATCTAAGTAAAGATTTCTTAGATGCCATTGTTATTTCACATTATCATCCGGATCATGTTGCTGGGATTTTTATGCTTTTACAAACATTGTATCTTCAAAAACGGCAAAAATCTCTTACCTTGTATTTGCCTGAACGTATTAGTGATTTTAAGAATACTATGAAATTATTTTATCTTTTTGACGAAAAATTTCCATTCAAATTAAATTATAAATTGGTTTCTGAAATTAACTCTGATTTTAAAGAAATATCCATTATAGAAACAAATCATTTATCAAACTATTCCGGAATAATAAAAAAAATGAGAACATCAAACAAAATGCTTTCTTATTCCTTTATAATTAAGGAGAAGCATAAATCCTTACTATACACATCTGATACAAATTCTCTTTTTGAATATGAAAACCTCAAAATAAATCCTGATATTATCATTTTAGATGGACTTCATTCATCTGCTGAATCTATATTTTCTTTCATAAAAAAAAATAAGCGGGTAATATTGACTCATGGATTATCAGACGAATTAAGAATAAATATTGAAAACAACATTTTAGAAACATCTATAAAAAACAAATTGGAAATGGCAAATGAAACTCAAATTATCGAATTATAAAATTCTCTTTCTTTTTTTATCTACTATTATTCTGTTATCTGGATGTATGTCAAACAGATATGATTTAGGAAATAGTTTATATTGGAAAAAAAAATATGCAGCAGCTATAGAAAATTACGATGTGTTTCTTTCAAGAACAGATAATGGAGCATTGGCTATAGAAGCAGAAGAAAAAAGATCCGATTGTTATTATCAACTCGGTAAAAAAGCAATGAAAATTAATAAGATAAAATTAGCAGTACGATTTTTCTTTTTGGCTAATAATAGTGAAGCTGATGACTTATTAGATGATTGTTATTTTCAACTTTCACAAGAAGCTCTTTTGGAAAAGAAGTTTACTGACGTTTTAAGTTATTATAACAGAATAATTGAGAAGTTGCCAGCTTCAGAGTTGGTTCCGGAAATTTATTACAATAGAATAAAAATAAATATGGAAGAAAATAATGATGATGTTTCTGCTTGGAATGATTATAAACTTCTTTGTGATAAATATTCGGATAGTGAGTATATAGAAAAATCACAATTTTATATAAATCAATTTGCCAACAAATATTTAGAAAAAGCTCTTTCAAGAGAAAATTCCAGAGGTTACGATAAAATTTTAGAAGATTTGTTTGTTCTTGCACAATATCCTACTTCAATTTCAGATAGAATTTATCGGGAGATTGGTAAGAATTATCTTCTTCTTGCTGAAGAATATGTTATTGATAGAAAGTTTCTCAAAGCTGAGTATGCGTTTCGAGCAGCTATTGATTATGATTTAACACTGAAAGAACATGTTGATTTAAGATTGAATGAAATTTGTGATCTTTTTATTGAGAAAGGTAACGAACTATTGAAAGAAAGAAATATAGACGGTGCCATTCAACTTTACGAAAAAACATTTACTATTCGACCAAATTATGAAAAAGCAACAATGGCAATTCTGAATGCAAAAACATTAGAATCAAATATTGCTTCGGCAATTAAACTTGTTCAAAAAGGTGATATAGAAAGACGAAAGAAGAATTACAAAAAAGCTTTACAATATTATAAACTTGCAAGAAATGCTGATGCTTTAAAATCTACTCAAAGAAAAATATTCTTGATGAGAAATAATATAGAAATTGAAAAAGATCCTATTGACTTTACTAAAAGAATAACTTTCGCTTATAAAAAAGGAATACTTACTCAAAAAATTGAAGCAATAGTAAATCAATTGAAAAGTAAGTATGGAGAAGACGTTAAAGATTCAGGCTGGAAAGTCTTTCTCTCTCTTGGACATAATCAATATGAGATTAGATATGATATTTCAACACCTGAAAGCAGTTACTTTTTTGTATGGCAAGTAGATTTACTCGAAAAACAAATAACTCCGCTGAATAATGCCAGCGAAGAATTAATGAATTAGTAGGAGAATATGATTAAACAAATATTTGGAACATTAATCGTACTTATATTTTGTGCTTTTCTTTCAGCACAAGATTTTGATTTAAGGAAATTTTCTTCTCCCCAGAAATATGGTTGGAAGAATTTCGATGAGAGAATTAAACATAGAAATCAATTTTTGGAAAGACAGCAATTGTTACAGGTTTATAAATACAATAAACAAGAAGCACCTGCAAATATGCTTATATCAACGATATTTCCCGGATGGGGGCATTTTGCAACAAATAACGATACAAAAGGGCAAATACTTCTTGGAATGCAAATCTGTTTATTTGGAAGTAGCATTTATTTTTTTGATCAGGCTTTTGAGTATCACCAAAAATATAAAAAATCTACCCAAATTGATGAAATGAATCAATACTATAATGATTCTTTGACTCCATATAGATATGGACAAGTTTTTGGCGGAATTTTCGCAATTGTTTGGGCATATACTATTTATGATGCAAAAGTTGTTACAGATGAATACAATTCCAATTTATGGAAAAAAATTATGAAAGAATACAATAAACAAAAATTGAAAATTACTCCAACCGGAATTAGTTATCAATTTTAGGAGATTCGATTATGAAATATTCAATACTGCTAATAATAATGATTTCTCTTTTTTCTTGTAGTCTTGAGAGAAATAACCCGTTAGACCCTAAGAATAATAAAAGTAGTTTTACTCCAAAAGCTGTTTCAAACCTCAATGTTTCTTATAGTTTTTCCAAAGAAATTGTTGAAATTGATTGGGATGATGATGACACAGCTTTCGATTTTTATGTTTACCGTTCTCTCTCATACGATGGACATTATGTTCGAATTGATGGAAATAGTCCTCCATCAACTGATTCCAAATATGATGATAATGGTCAAAATGATGATGGAAGTGGAGGAGTTTTACATTCAGGGAAACGATATTTTTATAAAGTTTCGGCTGTAAATTCAGATGGTTTAGAAGGTCCTATCTCAAATTTTAGAGATATCCTTATACCATAATTTTTATGAAATTATTAGATAAACTTAATTCAGAGCAAAAAAAAGTTGTCACAACAACTGAAGAATCAGTTTTAGTTCTTGCAGGTGCCGGTAGTGGAAAAACTCGCTGTATAATTTATCGTACCGCTTATCTTATCAATAAAAAATTGGCAAAACCTTGGGAAATATTGATTGTAACTTTCACCAATAAAGCTGCTCGTGAACTGCGATTAAGATTAGAAAGTACTTTTGGAATATCTACGAAAAATCTTTGGATTGGTACTTTTCATAGTATTTGCTCTAGAATTCTTCGATATGAAAATTCCTATTTGAAATATAAATCTAATTTTTCAATTTATGATAGAGAAGATCAAAAAGCAGTTATCAAAGCTGTTTACAAAAAATTAGATATCAATAGTAAAGAATTTAATTCAAATAAAGCTATTAATGGAATCAGCAAACAAAAAAGCTTATTAATAAAAATAGAAAAATTCTGGGATAAACACGAAGAAAGTCAATATAGTAAAATATTGTATAAAATCTACAAAGAATATCAGCAACGACTTTTGGATAATAATGCGATGGATTTTGATGATATTCTAATGAATACGGCATTGCTTCTCGATGAAAATGAAGAAGTTTTACAAAAATACCAAAAAAAAATCAAATATGTAATGATAGATGAATATCAAGATACAAACTTTGCACAATTTAAAATAATCAATCAAATTGCAAAAAATCATCAAAAAATTTGTGCTGTTGGTGATGATGACCAAGCAATTTATAGTTGGCGTGGAGCAAGTATTTCCAATATTTTAAATTTTGAAAAAGATTATAAAAATGTTATCAAAATCAGATTGGAACAAAATTATCGTTCAACAAAGAAAATTTTGCAAATTGCTAACAGCTTAATTGAAAAGAATGATCAGCGTCACGAAAAAAGTCTTTGGACTGAAAATCCAGATGGAAAAAGACCTCAATTAAAGATTTTTAGAAACGAGAATGAAGAAGCAAAATTTGTTGTAAACATAATAGATAATCTTCAAGAAAATGAAAATATTGATACTAATGAATGTGTTGTTCTTTATAGAATAAATGCTCAATCAAGAGTTATAGAATCTGCATTAATAAATAAAGGTATAAAATATACAATCGTTGGCGGATTAAATTTCTATCAAAGAAAAGAGATTAAAGACATTATTGCCTATTTGAGAATACTGATAAATCCAAGTGATAATGAAAGTCTATTGCGAATAATTAATTTTCCGACAAGAAAAATAGGTAAAACAACTATTGGAAGAATTTTTGATTTTGCGATTGATAAGAATATATCTTTTTATGATGCAATTTGCCGATGCGATGAAAATTCAATGCTACGAAATGGAACCAAAAAACAAGTCTTGAAGTTTGTACAACAAGTGATTTCTTGGAGAGAATATTCAGAAAATGAAAGTATTGTAAAAGTTATTAATAAAATTGTTTCTGATTTAGAGATGATTAAAATGTACGAAAAATCAAATGATCCTCAATTAATTACTAAAGCTGAAAATCTTAAAGAATTCATAGCTTCTTCAAGTGAGTTTTCTGAGAATTATGAAAAAGATACCGGCATTGTTCCTAAATTGCAAGAATATCTCGGAAATATCATGTTGCAATCAGATTTGGATCAAATTGATAATTCTGCTTCTTCCGTAAAATTAATGACCATGCACAATACCAAAGGACTTGAATTTGACAATGTTTTTATCATCGGTCTTGGCGATGGTTTGATGCCACATGAATTGAGTTTAGAGGATAATTCCAAAATTGAGGAAGAACGAAGATTGTTGTATGTGGCAATGACTCGTGCTCGGAAAAATCTATTTCTTAGCTATAGTAATTATCGAAGAGTATGGAATAATATTGTTAATATGTATCCGAGTAGATTTCTTAATGAATTGGATCCAGATCTTTTAGATATGGAAAATTCGCAATATTATGAAATTCGTAAACCTGCAAAAAGAAGTAAGAAAAAATTGGAAGTTGTTCTTGAGTCAGCAAAATTTTTTAAAATCGGACATAAAGTGATTCATAAAACTTTTGGGAAAGGTTCTATTTTGAATGTTGAAGGAACCGGAAAAAATGCAAAACTTACTATTTCTTTCAATAGTGGTCAATTAAAAAAAATTCTCGGTTCTTATGTGGAACTTTGTTAGAAATTTTTATCATCAATAGGAAAGTAACCATCTTGGTTACTGATCTTGGTTACTGAGATTAGTGAGCCAAATAAACATTTAATAATGATTTAAGAGGAATAATGTATAGAAAAATTAATGTAAAAATATTCATTCTTGGATTTTCCCTGTTTTTGGGAATAATAAATCTAAATGCTACAGATAAATATGCAGGAGAAATTTTTCGAATCGGAGCAGGAGTAAAAAATTATGCTCTTGGAAATTTAGGTCTTACAAATACTGAATCTCCGGCAATTGTTTATTGGAATTCTGCTCTATTGTCCCAAAACAAAGGGAAAAGTTTTGAATTAATGCATGCAGAAGAATTTTCAGGATTGCTTACTTTTGATATTCTTTCAGCAAAAATATCAAACAAAATTGGATTTGTTTTTACAAGAATAGCTATCAATGATATTCCATTGACGAAAAAAACAGATCCAAATCTGGATTTATCAAGCAATAATCGTCCTAAAAAATATAAATCTATCACAAATGCAGATTATATTCTTTATGTTGGTTTTGTTAGAAATATTGGAAAATATCATCTTGGAATTACCCCTAAATTGGCTTACAGATCTCTTGCCGAAGAAAGTGGATACGGTTTTGGTGCTGATCTTTCTACTTATTTTCAACCAACAAATAATTGGATGCTTGGATTCAAATTACGTGATTTCTTTAGCACACAAATTCTTTGGGCAAATGGAAAACATGAAATTGTAAATCCCGGAATGGATTTTGAATCAAAATATCAATTCAAATTTCCGATATTAAAAAAAATATCAAATCTTTATTTTGGAACAGAAATTTATGCTGAAGGACGAGATTATGCATCGACTGTTTCTCTCGGAGATTTGAGCTTTGATTTCCATACTGGATTAGAAATAAAATTGAGTGAATCTATTGCAATTTTGTCTGGATTTGATGTCGAACATTTTACAGCCGGATTATCTTTGCAGATAAAAAAAATAACTATAAATTATGCTTTTGAACAAAATTCAGAATTGGATAATTCTCACCGTATATCGTTAGGATTGATGCTTGAAAATACTCCATCTTCCAAAAAAAATTCTTACAACAAATAAAGGTAATTATCATGAAAAAGATCGCAATTCTCGGTATCAGTGGCTCGATTGGAATTTCTGCCATTGAAGTTATTAGAAAACACAATGATGAATTTGAAATAGTATTGGCAACAGCTCATAAAAACAAGACAAAATTGTTGGAACTATCAGAAGAATTTCAAATAAAAAATATTGTCTTAACCGGTTCTGATAATGGGAATAAAGTAGATAAAACTAATCTTCCGTTAAAAACAAAAATCCATTATGGAAAAAATTCTTTGCTTGAGCTACTTAATGATGGAAATTTTGATGTTGTTCTAAATGCTGTTTCCGGTTCTGCCGGACTTGAATATTCTATGGAAATTGCTAAAACAGGAAAAATTCTGGCACTTGCAAATAAAGAATCACTTGTAATGGCTGGTCATTTACTTGAGAAGGAAATTGAAAAATCAGGGACTCAAATTATTCCGGTAGATAGCGAGCATAGTGCATTATTTCAGGCAATTGGAGCAAGCCCTTCTAAATATATTCGAAAACTTCATCTGACTGCTTCCGGAGGTCCGTTTAGAGATTTACCTTTAGAAAAGTTTCCTGATATTACTTTAAAGCAAACTCTTAAACATCCAACTTGGAATATGGGAGCAAAAGTTACAATTGACTCCGCTACAATGATGAATAAAGGATTGGAAATAATTGAGGCTCATTGGCTATTTAAAATGCCTTATGATTCTATTGATGCTATAATTCATAAACAGTCAATTGTGCATTCTCTTGTGGAATATTGCGATGGCTCAATTATAGCACAATTAAGTTCTCCAACAATGAAATTACCAATTTTGTATTCGTTTACATATCCTGAAAGATTAGAATCAGATCTAATAAAGACAAATATTTTTGACTTACAGGATCTTACATTTCATAAAATTGAACCTGCAAGATATCCATTATTTTTTCTTGCTAATCAAGTTGGTAAAGATGGAGGATTGTTGCCTACAATTATGAATTCTGTTAATGAAGCAGCAATTTCCTTATTTTTGGAAAAGAAAATTCACTTTGTACAAATTCATAAATTGGTTAAAAATTATTTATCGAGTGTCAAGAATATCTCTGAACCAAACTTAGAAACAATTTTGACTGCAAATAGAATTAATTTTGAAAAAGCATTAAAAGATTATAAACAATATATTTAAGGAGTATAATAAAACTATGAAAAAGATACATTTAATTGTTGGAGCACGACCAAATTTCATGAAAATGGCACCTTTATATAAAGAATTCAAAAAATTTAGCAATGAATTTGAAGTAAAATTAATTCATACCGGACAGCATTATGATGAACGAATGAGTAAATTTTTCTTTGAAGATTTACAGCTCCCTATACCTGATGAATATCTCGAAGTTGGCTCCGGTACTCACGGAGTTCAAACAGCTAAAATTATTGAAAGATATGAAAAGATTCTTTTTACTGACAAGCCGGATCTTGTAATTGTAGCCGGAGATGTCAATAGTACTGTTGCCTGTGCAATAGATGCGGTTAAACTTCACATTCCGGTTGCACATCTTGAAGCTGGTTTAAGAAGTTTTGATCGTCGGATGCCTGAAGAAATTAATCGTCTTCTCACAGATTCAATATCAGATTATTTGTTAACTCCTTCAATAGACGGAAATGAACACCTTTTGCAAGAAGGAATTGATCAGAAGAAGATTAAATTTGTGGGAAACATAATGATTGATTCTCTTGTGGAATATAAAGATAAAGCAGAAAAGTCAACAATTTTAGAAGAAAATAATTTATCAAAAAATGAATACTGTTTAATCACACTACACCGTCCATCAAATGTTGATAATAAAGAAGGTTTGACAATTATTTTAAATGCTTTTGAGAAAATTTCAGAACAAATAAAACTTGTTTTTCCAATTCATCCAAGAGCAAGAAAACAAATTCAAGCTTTTGGTTTGCAAGAAAAAGTTGAAAAAATGGAAAACTTAATCTTAATGCCGCCGGTTGGCTATTATGATTTTATGAAACTTCAAATGAATGCAAGATTTATACTAACAGATTCCGGTGGAATTCAAGAAGAATCAACATTTTTTGGAATTCCTTGTTTAACTCTGAGAGAAAATACTGAAAGACCAATTACAATTACTATAGGTACTAATCAACTAATAAAATTGGAAACTAAAGAAATTATTAATGCTTCTCAAAAAATAATTTTGGGTAAAGGTAAAGAGGGGAAAATTCCACCATTGTGGGACGGAAAAACGGCAGAAAGAATTGTTGATATTTTTAGAAAAGAAGGAATAATTTCACTTTAAACAGATCTTCCAGAGCTTATTGTTATCTACAAGATAAGTGTGGGGAAATGAAACTTTCATTATTTTATTTTAAAAAGAGATTTAAGGAAGCCTAAAATTCCTTTCTTCTTTTTTTTATTTTCTTTATAATGAATATGTGAAGGTTGTACCCATTTTATTCTATCATTTTTAGTTAAATACGGGAGAAAACCTTTTTTCAGATAATACGCTTTTGTCTCTTTTGAATAATCTTTAAGGTCATCCGGATTTAAAAATTTACCTTCCAAAGATTGTTTCATCTAAAACCACCTTAATAAAGTTACGAATATCTCGTCCATGTCTAATATAACTAATTTCATCTTGATAAATTGTTTTAATTTTAACTGAGCTAATAAGAGCATTTTTTTTTGCAAGTTTAAGTAGAATTTCTGTTTCAAATTGATAACGATTTGTATTGAACTTCATATAGCGAATAAGTTCAAGATTATATAATCGAAAACCGGATTGCGAATCGCAAATTTTTTTTTTGATAAATAATGAAACAATAAAACTGGTTATTTTATTACTACAAATTCGGGCAAAAGGCATTTTAGAAAAACGGAAATCTCGGCAACCGATAATCAGATCTGCTTGAGACTTATTTTGTTGCTCAAAAAATAATGGAAACGATTCCGGTTCATGTTGTAAGTCACCGTCAATTGTGAATGCAAAATGAAAATTTAGCGAGATTGCTTTTTGAAATCCTGCTCGCAAAGCAGCTCCTTTTCCCTTGTTTCTATGGAAACTAATTACATGACATTTTTTTTGCATACAAATATCAAGAGAATTATCAGTTGAAGCATCATTAATTACGATAATTTGAGTCATTGGAATAAATTTTGTAATTCTTTCAAAAAGTTCTTCAAGGTGATTTTCTGTATTATAAATAGGAATTATAATAGCTGTGTTTTGGACTGTTGCTGTTGATTTTATTGCATCATTTTTATCTATCATAATTGTAAATCATTTTTCTCTATATTTATGTCAAGATTAAGTTATTAATTCCTTTTTTTATTAGTTCAAATTATTGCATAATTGCTTTACATATTTGCCTATTGAAAGACAAGCTGTAAGCCCGGGAGATTCAATTCCCATTAGATTAATAAAGTTTGGAAAACCATTTGGAGACTCTTCTTGAATATAAAAATCTCTAAATTTATCTCCTTTTCCCTGTAATTTTGGACGTATTCCAGTATCATCAGCATGAATATTTTTATTACTAATTTCCATAAATTGATTCACAGATTTTATAAATTCTTGTTTATAAGTATCATCCATTTTATAACTTATACTATTAACATAATAAGCATTTGGACCGAATCTAATTTCATTATTTAGGTTTACTGATAGATGAATACCAAGAAAAATTCCGTCAGGATCAGGTACCGGATAAATTAGATGTGAAATTCCTGAGATAGAATTACTTTTGAAGTATTCTCCTTTACACCAATGAATTTTCAGCTTATTTTTTATAGTGTCAATTCCAATTTTCTGAGAAATTTTTTCACAATTTAATCCGGCAGAATTTATTAGAATTTCAGTCTCATAGATTTCACCATTTGAAAAGTGAATTCTGTAACCTTTATTTAAACATTCAATTTTAATAACTTCCATCTCATAGATGACAAAAGCATCATTTTCTTCAATAAGATATTCAAGTTTTTTCATTAATGAATGGGAATCAATGATCCCCGTAGAAGGGACATATAATCCGGCAATTGCTCGAATCTGCGGTTCTAATTTATAACATTCTTCTTGAGATAGAAATTCTATTCCTTGTACATTATTTATCTTACCATTTCCCATCAATTTTTCAATTTCTTTAATCTCAGATTGCTTTGTGGCAACAATAATTTTCTTTGTATTTCTGAATGGGATTTCATTTTCTTTTGCAAATTGATAGAGAAGAGAATTCCCTTCTAAACAAAATTTAGCTTTTAAGCTATTACGAGGATAATAAATCCCGGAATGAATTACTTCTGAGTTTCTACTACTTGTGTGTCTTCCAAATGTTTCTTCTTTATCAATGACAACTACATCTTCGTAATTTTTGGATAATTCATAGGCAATTGATAGTCCAATAACTCCAGCTCCAATAATTAGAATTTTCACTTTTTCCATTTCTATAATCCTATTTTATCATTGTCAATTAATCGGGTTTTACCAAATTTAACAGCAAGAACAATTCTACTTTCATTTGTAAGCGATGTTTCTTTTTGTAAAGTATCCGGATTAATTATCTCCACATAATCAATTTTCCCATTACTTTGCTGGATGATTTCGCTAATTTTAATTATAATTTTTTCTGGATCTGTTTCCATATTCAGAAACATTTTCTTCGCAAATAAAATAGATTTTGAAAGTGAAAGAGCTCGCAATCGTTCCTCTTTTGAAAGATAAACATTTCTGGAACTCATTGCTAAACCATCTTCTTCACGTACAATTGGACAAGGAATGATCTCTGTTTGGAAATTCAAGTCTTTTATCATTTTTTTTAGAATTGCAATTTGTTGAAAATCTTTTGCTCCCATATACATAAAGTTAGGATTAACAATATTGATTAGTTTTGCGACAATAGTTGCTACACCTTTAAAATGAATTGGACGGGATTTTCCACAAAGGATGCTTGAAAGTTCATCGACTTCAATCCAAGTTTTATATCCATTTGGGTACATTTCTTCGTTGGAAGGAAAAAAAATATAATCAACTTTGAGAGCAGTAAGAAGACGCACATCTTTTTCAAAATTACGCGGATAAGAATCCAAATCTTCATCTTTCCCAAATTGGGAGGGATTTATATAAATGCTCACAATTACAATTTGGCAATTTTCTTTTGCTGCTTTTACGAGACTAAGATGTCCTTCATGTAAGAAACCCATTGTTGGTACAAAACCAACTTTGTGTTCATGGTTTCTTATAGAAGTAATCGAACTCATTTCTGCAATTGTATTTACGATTTTAGTTGTATGAGACATCTGAAACCTCCGTTTTATTCAAAATTTTGACAACACTTATCTTTATAAGTAGAGCTGTTACAAGAAAGAAACTTCTACTTTCCGATAGGTTAAAACCTCTAAAACATTGAAAATCCTTCGGATTAATTTAGCCTGAAAACTTATATTTTTCTATTGAGGCATTTTAACACCTTGCGGAATATATCGGTATGATTGATGTGGATACTGCGAACTATTAACTGGAAGGAATGGACAAGAGAGTTAAAAAATCCTTTCTTGTAACAGCCCCTGCCGTATAATTCCCTGTAACAAAATACCTTTTACAAATCAACTTTGAATTATCTGCCTGTGAGGGAACTCATTCTGGCAGATAATTCTTTGCCGATATGTATAGTTTATTTCGCAACAGCTTCTAAGGCTTCAATCTGTAAATTGTTCTAGGAAATGGAATTGCTTCACGTATATGTGTTACGCCGGACATCCATGCAACCAATCTTTCCAAACCAATTCCAAACCCTGAATGAGGAACTGAACCATATTTTCTAATATCCAAAAACCATTGATATTCCTCAATAGGAAGATTTTCATCTTTCATAATTTGAAGGAGGACATCATAGTCATCTTCTCTTTGTGAGCCACCAATTATTTCACCAAAACCTTCAGGAGCAATCAAATCAGAACCGAGAACAATATTTGGGTCTTCCGGATCTCTTTTCATATAGAATGCTTTAATTTTCTTGGGCCATTTTTCTATGAAGATTGGAACATCTGAACCTTCTGTTAGCATTGCTTCTTCAGCAGCACCAAGATCATCATCATGAGTAATTTTAGAACCTTTTCCAATTAAATATTCTATTGCTTCAAAATGAGTCATTATTTTGAACGGAGCATCACATTTTTTTAATTGTTCAACATCTCTTTCCAATATTTCAAGTTCTTTCATGTTTTTTTCTATAACTTTTCTAACAACAAATCTAATCAATTCTTCTTGAATTTTCATGTTTTCGGCATGTTCTACAAAAGCTGCTTCTGCATCCATCATCCAAAATTCGGTCAAATGTTTTCTGGTTTTTGATTTCTCTGCTCTAAATACAGGACCGAAATCATAAACTTTTCCAAGAGCCATAATTCCGGTTTCAAGGTATAGTTGACCGGATTGTGAAAGAAAAGCTGAACCTTCATCAAAGTATGGAACTTCAAAAAGGGTTGTTGTTCCTTCGCAAGCATTTGGCGTTAAAATTGGTGAATCAAATCTAAAGAAATCATTATCGTTTAGATATTCACAAATTGCAAAATATACTGTGTGACGGATTTTCAAAAGTGCAGTCTGTTTTCTCGAACGAATCCATAGATGACGATGAGAAAGAAGAAAATCCGCTCCATGTTCTTTTTTTGAAATAGGATAATCAATAGCTTCTCCGATAATATTAACATCTTTTATGTGAAATTCAAAAACACCTTCTTTTTTAGGATGTGCTTGTGGAATTCCAATAATTTCGAGAGAGCATTCAAGAGTTAGTTTTTTAACTTTCTCAAAATTTTCTTCGCCCATATCTGGTTTGAAAGCAACTGCTTGAACTTCTCCGCTTCCATCACGGAAAATCACAAACCGAAGCTTGCTACTGGCTTTTCTGGAATTTCTAACCCAACCTTTTAGTTTCACCTCTTTTCCAAGGTAATCTTTAATTTCTTTTACTGTAATATGAGTCATTTTATCTCCTGTTCATTTTTTGAATAAATTAAGTTTACAATTTCTAAGGCTATTCTTAATGCTCTTGTTCCAGCATATCCATCAACAATAGGTTTAGTATTGTTGATAATACAATTCACAAAAGATTCTAATTCCATTGTAAGTGCATCTTTTGCATTATTTGAGGCATCAATATTGGTGATATCTACCAAATCATTTGGGTCAAATTTTGAATTTCCAAGAAGAATCTGCGGTAAGATTTTATTCAGATTTTTTGATTTTTTTAGAACACTTACTTTTTTATCTTTGAAATCCAAAGTAATATAAGCATCTTTTTGGAAGAAACGAATTTTTCTTTCTTGTTTCATAGAAATTCTACTCGATGTTACATTGGCAATTGTTCCATTTTCAAATTCAACCCTAGCATTTGCGATATCAATACTTGAAGTTAAAATTCCAACTCCACTTGCTTTGATGTCTTTTATTTTACTATGCACAAAACTAAGAATTAAATCAATATCATGAATCATTAAATCAAGAACAACCGGAACATCACTACCCCGCGGATTAAATGGTGCAATTCTATTTGACTCAATAAATCGAGGATTATCAATATCATCAATTGCTTTCATCACGGTAGGATTAAATCTTTCAATATGTCCAACTTGAAGTTTTAGTTTCTTGCTGTCAGCTAATTCAAGTAGTTTTTCTGCCTGTTCCAATTCAGCAGTAATGGGCTTTTCAACAAAAACGTGCTTTCCCATTTTTAATGCTTTAGATGCTAATTCATAATGGTATGTTGTAGTTGCAGAGATATCAACTGCGTCAACTTCATTCAATAAAGCTTCAAAAGAAGCAAACATTTTCGTATTTAAACGCTGAGAAATAAGTTCCCCTCGTGCCAAATCTTTATCATAAATACCGATTAATTTACAATTTTCTATTTCATTTAAAACTCTTGCATGATGCTGTCCTAAATGGCCAACTCCAACAACTCCAATTTTCAACATTTATATCTCCTATACTTAATTTTATTATAATTCTAACGTAACTTATTGAGCGAAAAATTCTGTTTATTGGAAAATATTTTTGATATTACTGTCAAATAAAAACTTTTTTATAAGATTGTTAAAACTAATTTTATTTTCTTCTCTTCTCCAAATCTAATTTTTATGTTGCTACTATGAAGTTGTGGAAAATATCAGAATAAAGATTAACCGGTTTTCAGATAATCAGGATGAAAAAATGAGAGATAAGAGGGTAGCAGAAAATATATTATTTGCTGTCAAATATTATCTTTTTATCGTGAATGACTTATGAAATCTGGAGGAAAAAAAGATGTACATAATTGAAATTTTTACTTCTCAATAACAATAGTTGCAGTAGCAAATTCTTTGAGATGTGATAAAGAAACAAAAACACTTTTTAGTTTATTGCTTTTGAAAAATTCTTTTGCTTTTCCGTTAAGATTGATAAATGGTTTTCCAAGTTCATCATTCAAAATTTCAATTTCATTGAATTGAATTCCACCTCTCCAACCGGTACCGATTGCCTTAAAGAAAGCTTCTTTTGCTGCAAATCTGGCTGCATAATTTTGCTCTTTCATTCGTTTTGGTTCACAATATTCAATTTCTCTTTTTGAAAAAATCTTTTTTACAAATCCTGTATTTTTTTCTAATTGCTTCTTAATTCTGGGAACTTCAATAATATCAGTTCCGATACCATAAATCATTTTTTATCCTTATTGAATTTCAATATCACCGTGTCCATGCAAAGTTTTTGCTTGATTATTTTCGTCAATATATTGAAAATCATAAACTATGCGATAAATATCTTTTTCGTTTTGAGGGATATTTTCCCAAGTAATATAATGAGCATCGTCTGGATAATAAGTTTTTTGAGCTTTGATAATCTGAAAAATTTCTCCCTTATTATTTAATACAATTATAGAAGCTGTGAGTTGAAATTGGTTTGTAAGCTTGATTGTACAAGTGGAAGTAACACAAGGATTTGGGTAAGCAGGACCAAAACTGACATCGGTTGGAATATTAATTGAATAGCTCCAATCATTTTCATCAACATTACCATCGGGATTATTTTCCGCATCGCGACCTGTGATTCCATTGATATTCTCTAAATCAGACTGTTCAATTGGACAAGGTGAAAAATAAAAGTCTTTTTGTTTTTCAGTTGAAGAATCATCTTGATAAACTGCTATTACTTTTATAGTGTGAAGATTATATGAATCCCCAAGTTCGTTCAAATCAAATTCATAATTATATGGTTCCAAATGAATAGAATATGATTCGAAATTATCAATTTGAAATTTAATATAATCCAATTTTGTAAGATTTTCAGCTTCTGCTTGAATTAATAACATATTGTTATCTTGTATCCAAACATAATTATTGGTAAAATTTGGTAGAGAAATAGATAAATCACCAGCATCTTCAGCTGTATTTATTTCACAAGAAAGGAAAAGTGCGGTTATACACAATCCAAGAATTATTAATAACATTCGTTTCATTACTTCCTCCAAGAAAAATGCCGAATTGTATGTGTTGCAACTCTACAAATTCGGCAAACATTGTTTTTTATTTCAATTTTTCTTTTAATACTTTTAACATATCTTCTGTCATTTTAGCAAGATTATAATCCGGTTTCCAGCCCCATTCTTCTCTTGCAACAGAATCGTCCATTGAATTAGGCCAAGAATTTGCAATCTTCTGTTTTCCAGAATCAACATCATAATCCATAGAAAATTCCGGAAGATGTTTTTTTATTTCTGCTGCAATAATTTCAGGATCAAAACTCATTGCTGTTACATTAAAAGCATTTCTATGTTTTAATTTTGTTGGATCAGCTTCCATTAAGTCAATAGCTGCTTTAATTGCATCTGGCATATACATCATGTCAAGAAAAGTTCCAGCACCAAGATTACAAGTATATTTCATGTTTTTTATTGCTTCATAGAATATTTCTACAGCATAATCTGTAGTACCGCCACCAGGAAGTTGTACATTTGAAATAATTCCCGGATATCTAACTCCGCGTGTATCGACTCCAAATCTTGTTGCATAGTAATCACAAAGTAATTCGCCTGCAACTTTTGTAACTCCATAAATAGTGGAAGGACGTTGAATTGTATCTTGTGGTGTATTATCAAAAGGTGTCGATTCTCCAAAAGCACCAATGGAACTTGGAGTAAAAACAGAGCAACCAAGTTCTCTTGAGACTTCAAGTACATTATTCAAAGCTCCTA
Source organism: Candidatus Cloacimonadota bacterium (assembly GCA_029934195.1). Taxonomy (GTDB): domain Bacteria; phylum Cloacimonadota; class Cloacimonadia; order Cloacimonadales; family JAOZMQ01; genus JAOZMQ01. Next base: position 16,964 of record JAOZMQ010000019.1, read on the forward strand.
AGTTAACTTTGATAGACATTTGAGGATTTGCTTCTCCTGTAGCTGATAGAATTGCTACAAGATTGTAAATAGTATCAATATTATTTTCTTTAACTAAGCTATACATTTTTTCTCTATCAAGAGCATCAAAACATATAAATCTTCCTTCTTTTAGAATAGGATTTACATCTGGATTTAAATCTGAAGCAATAACATTTCCTGAACCATATATATTACGTAAAGCAGGAGTTAACTCTGTCCCTATTTGTCCTGCTGATCCAATGACAAGAATCTTTTTCAATTGAACCTCCGAGTTTTTTTTCAATTTCCAAAGTGTTCAATAAAACTGTCAACAATAAACTCATTTTGGTAAAAATTTCCAACTGAAATCCGAGTTAATTATTTACGATTTGAATATTATTAAACCACATTCCTCCACAATCTTTTCACAAGAATTTCATTTCTTTTGTGCAAGTTTGTGAAAGAGAGTGGTTATATTTAGAATTTTATTGGATGTGATCTGAATATAATTAAACCACATACCTCCACAAT
>JAOZMQ010000247.1 GCA_029934195.1 Candidatus Cloacimonadota bacterium
AACTAAAGAAATCGTAATCCTTTTTTTGAAAAGGCATTCAAATCTAATTCTGCAAACTGCTTGTCATAATATTTTTCAATTGCTGCAGCTCCAATCATTGCAGCATTATCCATACAATATTGTAATTCAGGAAAATAGGAAATTCCATTAATTTTTTTTATTTCTTTGTGAATTTTCTCTCTTAATCTTGAATTTGCAGAAACTCCTCCGGCTACAATTAATTTTTTTAATCCCTCTTTTTTCATCAAATTTATTGTTTTTTTTGTTAGAGAATCAACAATAGCTTCTTGAGCTGATGCTACAATATTGTGTTTATTTTCTTCAATAATGTTTTTATCTTCATTTTTAATATAATTTGTAACAGCTGTTTTAAGACCGCTAAAACTGAAATCAAAATTATCTTTTTGGTTCATTGGACGAGGAAAATTTACAAATTTTGGATTCCCTGATTTAGATATTTTATCAATAATAGGTCCTCCTGGATATCCAAGATTTAGTAATTTTGCAATCTTATCAAAAGCTTCTCCGGCAGCATCATCACGTGTTCTTCCAATAACTTCATATTCTCGATTAGAGATGAATTTCACTAATTCTGTATGTCCTCCGGAGACAACAAGTGCAAGATATGGTGGTTGCAATTCAGGATGAGAAATTTTATTTGCATAAACATGCCCCAACATATGATTTATTGCAATTAATGGAAGATTTACACTGTAAGATAAGCTTTTGGCAAAAGACACTCCAATCAGCAGAGAACCAATCAATCCCGGATTTACCGAAACAGCGATAGCATCAATTTCCGATAAAGGTGTTTGACTTTGCAGTAAAGCTATTTTTGTCAATTTCATAATATTTTTAAGATGAAGTCTTGAAGCTAATTCTGGGACAACTCCACCAAAAGCATTGTGGTTTGGTTGAGATGAAATTAAATTGGAATAAACATGATAATTGGAATCAATGACAGCTACTGATGTATCATCACATGATGTTTCAAAGGCTAATATTTTAATTTTTTTCATTTTTGAGTACCGATTATTTGTACTTTTATTGGTGTATATTCTATAATTTCAAAACCAGCAGGAACAGAAATTTTTAGACCAACAAATGTATTTGGTTTTAGTTTTTTATCATCAAGTGAAACGTCAATTGATTTTGGGTTTAGTGAGTTAATCAATTTTTCAGGACCCTCAATGAGAATAGATGCTTTAGATGGAATAATATTCAAGTTTTTATTGTGAGGAAAAGATATTGGAATTAACGAAAATAGTTTTTTCTTGTTTTCTGTTTTCTTTAAATATATTGAAACTTTCTCATCTAAAAGTGATATTTCATTAGAAGGATTTTTTAATAAAACTTCCATTTTATTGTTTCTCATATCTTTACGAGAGATAAATTCTGTTTCTATATTTTTTAAAGGCTTTAAAAGTATTTCTGGTCCTTTGATTGAAACAAAATCAGGCTCAACAATAATCTTCTGTTTTGCAAAGAATTGCATATCTTCAGTTGAATTATATCTCAAGACAATTTTTTTCTGAGTTTCTATAATTCGATCCAATTTAATAAGAATGTTTTTTTGAATATTTATCTTTTTTACTTCTGCTAAAATATAATCCGGAATTCGAATATCTTGATCGGATATTTTTAATAGATTATTCCAATATTTAAAATCAATAGCATTAATTTCAAAATATGTATTTGAAAATTTTAACAAAATCATATCTTTACCTTTACCGGAAAAAATTACAGGGATAGTTATAACTTTCTTGTTAGCTAAAATCAAATTGTGGGGAATATTAATAAATTGTATTGGGATATTTAATTCTGTAACTTGTTCACTTAATAGAATTTGTTGCAACCAAATTATAATAGCTATAAAAATTGCCAGTATTTTTAACCAAATGTTTTTGCTCATTTATACCTCAAAATATAGAAATAATCATAATTTCTTTCATTATTGATCTTGTTGCTTACAACATTTGTTTAAGAAATCAAGATATTCTTTTAATAGATGAAGATGAGTTTCTTTGGAAAAATAACTGTGATCTTCTAATGGAAGTTCTATATATCTACAATTGCCACCATTTCCTTCAATAGCCTGAAAAAGTCGCTTACTTTGTAATGGATAGGTTCCTGAATTTCTATCTTCTTGACTGTGGATTAATAGGAGTGGTTTTTTTATTTTGTCTGCAAACATGAAAGGTGAAATTTCCATATAAGTTTCTTTTGCTTCCCATAAAGTACGTCTTTCGCTTTGAAATCCAAATGGTGTTAAAGTTCTATTGTAAGCACCATTTTTTGCAATACCACCAGCAAATTTATCACTGTGAGCAAGCAAATTTACGACCATAAAAGCCCCATAACTATGCCCCATAACTACAACTTGTTTTGGATCAATAATCTTCAAAGAATCCAAATAATCAATTGGTGCTTCTACACTGGAAACCAATTGTTTAATAAAAGTATCATTCACTTCTTCCGGTGTTCCAACAATGGCAACAGATGCTCCTTTTAGCACCGCATAACCTTCAAGACAAAGATAAAGTGGAGATGAACCCCAAAATCGTGTGAATTTATTGGACGAATTTACTGTTTGTGATGCTGTTTTTGTTGAAGTGTATTCTCTTGGATAAGCAGTAATTATTAGAGGAAGTCTTTCATTTTGTTTTCTGTCCTTTGGAAGATATAACATTCCTGAAAGTTCAACCCCATCTTTCCGTTTATATTTAATTAATTCTCGGTGTAAATTTGTTAATTCTGGAGCAGGGTCTTGGAAATTAGTAAGTGTTTTGCGAAAATTTGTGTTTAAGTTTTCAAAAAAATAATTTCTGGGTTCTATTGCATTTTCACTGTAAATGAGAGCTTTATCAAAACCATCAATAAATTTTATAAATCCTTCATAAAAACCCTTATTGCTTTTCCAAATATTTGTTTTATTGCCTGAATTTAAATTAATAGCATCTAAAAAAGGATAGATCCCATCTTCTTCATATTTTCTTCCTTGAAGAAAAATACATCCATTTTGTTTTGGAACATAAGATGTATAATTCTCTGAAATATCACGGAAAACATCCCCCGGATCATTATATTTTTCCTGAGTACTTATGTCTTTAATGGTTAGACTTTTTCCATTTTCCAAATTAAAATATTTTACTGTTTCCCATCTTCTTTTTCTATTATAATCCTGAATAATAAATTCTGTGCTTGAGATAAAATTAATGCCATTATAACGGTTTTCTGTTTTATAAATCTGTTGTGGAGAATTCTTGTTAAATATATCTTCTACAAAAATTGCATCTCTATATTCAACTTCTTTATCTGGATTTCCTTCATCAAGAGCTTCAATATATACAATAGAATTTTCAATAAAAGGATGCCAAGAAAATAATCGAGGTCCAGTCAAAGTTCCACCGGGACGAACATTTTCACGTGATTTGGCTTTGTGTATTTCCTTAACAAGATTTCCCTCCATATCCCAAATTTCATATCTTGAAGCAAACCCCCAAAGAGGAATTCTTGTGGAAAACTCATCATCATATATTTTTACCAAGAGATATTTCCCATTCGGTGAAGGACTGACAAAAGCAAAAATGTGCGGAATACCAATTTTCTTTATTTTAGATGTTTTTATATCAAAAATTGCAAGTTGGCTTCGTGTAAAATAGTCAAAGTTTTTTTTATCAAAATCATCTTTAATCAAATCAGAATATGTTCTTCTTTGTGATTTGATACCATTTGATTCAAAAATTACAGGACCTAAAGGTATTTTTGAACGCCTCGGTCGTTCTTTTCGATTTTCAGGAATCAATTTTACAAGGATTTTTTCATCGCCATATATCCACTGAGAACAACTTCCTATCGCTTGATTTAGACCTTTTGGTATAATATTTTGTAAAGATTTTTTCTTCAAATCATAACACCACAAAGAAATTGTATCTTTTTTGTATTGATTGAAAAGAAAATATCTTTGATTGAAGCTTTTAGTTTCTGATCCAAATATCCCATTTTCAGGAACATTAATCTTAATTGTTTTTCCTGTATCAATATTTTTTAAGATTGGATTTGTATAATACCCGGAACGAACTCTGGCATTATTTACAGGAGTAATGTTGATTCCTGCAAGGCTAAGTTTCTCCATTGAAAGCATTTCTAATGGCAGATATTTTGTTCTTTCCCATTCTAAAATTGTTCCATATTTTTCAAACAACGAAACAGCAGGTGTAGGTTTCCGGTTAAAAATCTCTTGGATTTTTTTTGTTGGAACTTGATAGTTTTGTACCGACAATAATGGAATTACTGAAAGAAAAATTATTATAAATAAAACAATGAATTTTGACATATTATCCTCTCTTTATTTTTGATTATATTTTATTAAATTTGCATCACCATCTACAATTTGTGCGTAATATGATGGAGAATTGATCCAATCTCCGGTGTTTATATAGATTTTGGTATCTTGTCGAAAGATTTTTGCATTGTGGGTATGACCAAAAAGTACAATATCGTATTTTTCAAGTAGTTCTTTTGCTTTTATATCTAAACCAGCTTCTTTTATTTTTTGTTTTTTATCTGAAAGACGACGGCTTCTACTTGAACGTGACATCTTTTTTCCAATATTCAGGCTAAAATCCGGATGTAGAATTGAGAAAAAAAACATAATTATTTTATTTCTAATAATGGATCGAAAAACTTGATATCTCCAATCATTTATTGTGTAAATATCTCCATGAGCAATGAAATATTTTTTTCCATCAATTGTTTCGCTGAAAGAATCTTGAAATATTTCAATACCAATTTGTTCTTTGAGAAAATTATTAAACCAAAAATCATGATTTCCGGATAGAAAGATGATTCTACAACCACTATCTTTTATGTCTGCAAATTTTCTTAAAATAGGGAAATAATCTTTAATTATTACTTTTCTCCAGACATACCATAAATCAAAAATATCTCCATTTAAAACTAAAATATCTACATTGCCTTTGATTTTATCTAAAAAACTAAGAACTTTTTTTTTTCTTTCTATATCTTCTTTGTTTTCATCAAATTTCAAATGAAAATCAGAAACTACAACTACTTTCATTAAAATCTCCAGAATTAATCTATTTTCTCAATTATCCATTTTTCGATTTCGCCGGTTTTACTTGTAAAATTTACACCAATTA
>JAOZMQ010000020.1 GCA_029934195.1 Candidatus Cloacimonadota bacterium
CGTTGGGTAAAGAAAAAAGAGAATCAAGCTACAGAGTAGCGACAAAAAAAGAAAACTCAGGGAATATTAGTTTTCGTTCAAGTACTAATTAGAAAAGTCTCTTGATTTACCACAGGCAAAAATTGAAAAACGCAAAGAAATAATATTCTTTATAATTTTACCATTTGAAAAGTCCAATAAATATAAGGTATTAATATGAGAATTGAAAAACATGCAGATCATACAGAAAAGATTGTTGGTATTAGAGCAGAAGACATTCATAAATGGATTGATGGTCTTTTTGATGCTGAAAATTTTGAATTATTTTTTCGACATGAAATTTCAGAAGATTATGATCCTTATGAGCATCGAAAATTTCGGCATTGCAGAGAATCTCTTCCAGAAGCTTATGAAGAGTTTGAAGGAAAATATACAAAAAAACAAATAAAGGCTGTTTTTGAAACTCATATTAAAGATGATTATAATGGATATATTCCAATTCGAGAAGATTTTGAAAATGGAACTTTTAAGGAAAAATATCACGATAGGGAAGATTATTCTGTTGAAGAAAAAATTCTCAGTAATTCTGAACTCAAAGAATATTTTCAGGGTAAAACAGAAAAAAAGAATGAAAAAAGATTTCAGAAAACATTATCTCAAGGGTTTCTATTTAGAATTGTATTACCGACAATTATTGCTATTATTTTATTTGTCACCACAATATTTATTATTGTCGTCCCGATTTCAAGAACAAATATGATGAACAGTAAAAAAGAGATGATCAAAGAATTGACAGCAACTGCGATTAGTAGTATCCATTTTTATTCTCAACAGGAAAAAGCCGGTTTTATTACGATAGAAGAAGCCAAGAAAAAAGCAATCTCGCTGATAGATAATATGCGTTATGGAGAAGAAAATAAGGATTATTTTTGGATAACGGATATGTATCCTAAAATGATCATGCACCCTTACAATAAAAATCTCATTGGAACAGATCTTTCAGATTATCGTGATCAAAAAAACAAAAGTGGGATTAAATTGTTTCTTGAATTTGTGAATATTGTAAAAAAAGATGGAGAAGGTTATCTCAAATATTGGTGGCAATGGAAAGACGATTCCTCACAAATAGTCCCCAAACTTTCGTATGTAAAAGGCATTCCAGAATGGGGATGGATTATAGGTACAGGAGTGTATATTAATGATGTTGAGGATGAAATTATTCATATTAGAAATAAATTATTATGGGCATTTGCAATTATTTCAATAGGTCTGATTTTAATTCTAATAAATGTTATTATCCAAAGCCACAAAATTGAAAGTAATAAACTTCGTGCAGAAACTGGATTAAAAGAAGCAAAAGATAGATACAGAGCTTTTGTAGAATCATCAAATGAGGGATATATTTTAGAACTCGAAGGCGTAAATATTTTTTCAAATGTTATTGTTAATCGGCTTTTTGGATATACTGAACAAGAAATAGGCTCAAAGAAAATTTGGGAACTTTTGACACCAGATGTAAGTATAAATGATTTTGCGAGAAAACACTTACAAGAAATGCTTTATGGTAAGACAAATTCTAAATCATTTGAAGCACAAATCATGACAAAAAATGGAAGAAATATTGATGTCATTATTTCTACATCAAGTATATTTTTGTCAAAAAAAAATGGTCATGTCATTTCAATTAAACCAATTGTTCACAAAGAAGCAGATGAAATTCTCAAAAATTATGGCTCAACTCAGATTTTTTCTGAAGCGTTTTTTGCTTCTAAGCCAATTAGTAAGATTTGTAGAGTTTTAACTAAAAATGAATTAACTACAATAGATGAGAATCAGGATTTTATTAAAGAAAATACTCCTGCTTATTTGGCTCTTCGTGCAATCGAGAATTCAAACAATAATGAAATTCTTGTAAAAAATAATTTGGACAAACCAATTGGAATGATTGGATATAAAGAATTTGCAAGAGATTATGTAGGACTTCCTTTTGAATTAATTAAGGAAATAGAAGAGAGCAATAGTGTGGGGCATGTTATTCATACACTAAATAGAGTGCCTCTTTTAATCCGTGAGATGTCAATGTATGGAGCAAAACCGGACGCACTTAGAAGTACAATAGGTAAAATGTTTGAAGCTTCAATTAAAAGTTTTATCAATTTTTCAATTGAAACTCTTGGAAAACCACCGATTCCATTTGCTTTTGTGTCCTTGGGAAGTAATGCAAGACACGAAATGACAATGTTTTCAGATCAAGATAATGCTTTAATTTTTGCAGATCCGGAAGCAGAGGAATTGGAAAAAGTACGAAGATATTTTCTTAAATTATCTGACGGTGTTTGCAGTAAACTAAATAAAGCGGGTTATCCATATTGTCCGGGTGGTATTATGGCAGTTAATCCAAAGTGGTGTTTATCATTATCTGAATGGAAAGCAAAATTTTCCGATTGGATAAAAAATGCAACAAAAAAATCTATTCTCGAAGTAAATATCTTTCTTGATATTAAAAATGTTTTTGGAAAGAAAAGTTTAACAGATGATCTTTTTGCTCATATTTTTGAATTGATAAGACTTAATCCACAATTTTTTATTCATATTTCTCGAAATTGTCTATCATATAAAACCCCTATTAATCTATTAGGAAATATTAGGACTGAAACGAGAGATGGAATTAAAACAATCAATATTAAAGAATATCTTAAGCCTTTGGAGATCATAGCCAGAATTTATGCTCTTAAAAATGCAATTCAAGAGCCTTCTTCTGAAAAAAGATTAGAAATATTGATAAAAAAGAATGATGATCCTGCAAAGAAATCTTTCAAAGAAATGCAATTTGTTTTCGATTATTTGTGGAGAACAAGATTTTCTAATCAAATTATAACTCATGCAGATTTACGAAGGGTTAATGATGAATTAGACCTCAAAACCTTATCTGATATCGAACGCCTTAATCTAAAGAATGTTCTATCAAAAATTTCTGATTTCCAAACAATGTTAAGTTTTGATATTTTAGGGGGAGAGCGTTAAAAAGGAAAATTTTAAGTGAATGCCAAATAATTTATTGCTTAATTTGTATCTGAACGAAAAGGACTTTTTAACAATGAAGAAAATGAAGTTAATGCAGAAAGTTTAATTGAAAAAAAATATTCTATACTCTCAGGAAAGTGGATATCTCTTTTTTCTAAAACATCTGAATGTCCGTTAGATTTTCAGATTGTTTGACATTAACATTCCGAAGAGCTATCGCACATTGTGAACGAGTACGTTCGGAAGTTACTTAAAAAAGGGAAAACCAATTTCTTTGTAGTATATTGTTATATTTTGTTAAAATATTTTCAGCAACTAAATTCAATCATAACAAAAAGATAAATTGTCCTTTAAATTTATTTAAAATTACATTTACGAAATACTTGACATCAAAATAGTGGTTTTCGTGCTTTGACTGAAAATAAATTTAAGGAGTCTTTTGTTATGGTAAAAGAAGGATTTTATTATACAGAATCCCACGAGTGGGTAAAGGTTGATGGTGAAAACGCATATATAGGAATTACAGATTATGCTCAACACGAATTAGGTGATATTGTTTTTGTAGAACTTCCAGAAGTTGGTGATGAAATTGCAGCGAATGATTCTTTTGGTTCAATTGAAGCTGTAAAAGCTGTTGAAGATTTAATTTCTCCAATTAGTGGTGAGATTATTTCAATAAATTTAGATTTAGAAGATCAACCGGAATTAATCAATAAATCAGCTTTTGAAGATGGTTGGATCATAAAAGTTAGATTATCTGATATTGATGAGCTTGATAAAATGTTACCTGCAACTGATTATAAAAAAATTATCGAAGAATAATAAATTGACTTTGTATCCTATGAAACGTCTCTATCCAAGAAAAAATTTCTTAATTATTTTGATAGCTCCTTCTGGTGGAGGTAAATCAACAATTTTGAGACGTGTCATTGAAGAGCGAGAATCAGTAACCTACTCCATTTCTTATACAACGAGGAAACCTCGAAAATATGAAAAAAATGGAGTAGATTACTTTTTTGTTTCAGAAGAAGAATTTCTATCCTTGAAAGAAAAAGGTGATTTTTTGGAATATGCCCAAGTCCATAATAATTGGTATGGTACTTCAAAAAAATTTATTGAGAATACTCTTAATTCTGGAAAACATGTTATTTTAGATGTTGATGTTCAAGGAGCAGATTTAATTTTACAACAAAAATTGGATACTGTTACAATTTTTCTTCTCCCGCCTCGATACGAAGTTTTAAAAAATAGACTAAAAAAAAGAGGCACTGATTCTGCTGAAGCAATAAAAATTAGACTTGAGAATGCCAAGAAAGAAATCCAAAGTATATATAATTTCAGTTATCTTGTTATTAATGATGATTTGGAATTTGCTGTCAAAGAAATCGAAATCATTATTGATGCAGAAGAGAACAAGGTTTCTCGTTTTAAAGAAATTACAAAAATTTATTATGGAGATAATAATGCTTAATACAAAAATTGAAAAATATTTAGAAGAAAACAATGATAATTATATGTTTCTTCTACTCGCTAATAAAGAAATTGACCGCCTTAATTCTTTACCAGGAAATATAAAGAGAACATTTGAAAAAAAACTTACTGAAATTGCGTTAGATCATGTTGCAACAAACAAAATCCCGGATTACATTATTGAGCATTTAGAAGAAGAAGAGGATGAATTCGAACTTGTATGATGCTGAAATCAATAAGTCAATATTTTGAGTTATTGAAGTTATCAGGTTTAGATGATCTTTTCTTGAAATCTGACTTTAATGGAGTTAATCTAAGCCAAAATATGGATCTTGCTTCTCTTGAAGAAAAATACAAAAATTGTACTAAATGTCCGCTCTCACAGGGGCGGATAAAATTTGTTTATGGGGAAGGAAGTTCTACTGCTAAATTGATGCTCATTGGAGAAGGTCCCGGAGCAGAAGAAAATAAAACTGGAAAACCATTTGTTGGAAGTGCGGGTCAACTTCTAACTAAAATGCTAAATGCAATTAATATCAATAGAAAAGACGTGTATATTGCAAATATTGTAAAATGTCGACCTCCGGGAAATAGGAATCCTCTACCTTCTGAAATTAGTGCATGCATAAAATATCTTGAGGAACAAATTGAAATTATTCAACCCAAAATATTACTTCTTATGGGAAAAGTAGCAGCTCAAACTCTTCTAAAAAATGGATACAATATGACAGAGCTTAGAAGTAAAGAATTCAAATATAGAGGAATACAGACTTTCGTGTCTTATCATCCGGCTGCTTTATTATACCACCCTCAATGGAAAAAACCTGCTTGGATTGATCTTCAGAAAATTCAAAAAATTTATCAAAAAATAGGAAAGTAGCCATCTTGGCTACATTCTTAAAAAGTAGCCAAGATGGCTACTTTTCAAAAAACTGAAACCATATTCAAAGGAAAATTTATGATTGAAAAAGTAGCAAGAATTCTTCCGCAAGATATTAATGCAGAAGCTGCCGTTCTTTCTGCGATGATGATAGATAATTTTTCGGTTGCTCGTGCCATTGAAATGTTATCAGAAGAACATTTTTACAAAGCTGCCCACAAATATATTTATAGATCAATGTTGGCTCTTTTTGAAGATAATATTGAAATTGATGTAATTACGCTTATTAATAAATTGCATCAAGATGGCGTTTTAGAAAGAATTGGTGGAAATGTCTATATAAATGAATTATCAGATATTGTTATCAGTGGTGCCAATATTGAATATCATGCAAAAATTGTTTTAGAAAGAGCATTACTTAGGCTTTTGATAACTTCTTCAAACGAGATTATTGAAGAATGTTATAAAGCAGAAAAACCTGTAAGTGAAATTGTTGATGATGCAGAACAAATTATTTTTCAAGTTGCTGAACGACCGGAGCAACTGGGATTTCAGAGAATCAGTAAAATCATACCGGAAACATTGCAGAATATCGAAGATATTGCTACAACTAAAACAAGCTCACTTGGAGTACCTTCCGGCTTTAAAGATTTAGACCGGGCAACCGGAGGATTTCGCCCCGGACAATTAATTATTCTTGCTGCAAGACCAGCTATGGGTAAAACATCTCTCGCATTGAATATCGGGTTCAATGCCGCCATGTATCATGATTTAAAGGTCGGTATTTTCACAATGGAAATGGCAAGCGAAGAGCTTCTAATGAGAATGATTGCTTCTGCTTCCGAAGTAACAATGGATAGTATGCTCAAAGGTTATGGAATGGATACAAATAAATTGCTGAGAATCACTCAAGTTGCTGATGCTTTATCAAGTAAAGAAATTTTTATTGATGACACCGGCTCAAATACTTCCCTTGATATTCGAGCAAAATGTAGAAGATTGAAAGCCGAAATAAAAGGTCTTGATCTAATTGTAATTGATTATTTACAATTAATGAGTTCTCACAGAAGAATTGAAAGTCGTCAACAGGAAATTTCTGAAATTTCAAGAAATTTAAAGGTTCTCGCTAAAGAATTGGGTATTCCAATTATTTGTCTTTCTCAACTTAATCGTGGCGTTGAACAACGAGACGATAAACGACCAAAACTTTCTGATTTGAGAGAGTCCGGAGCAATTGAACAAGATGCAGATATTGTAATGTTCATTTATCGTGATGATTATTATAATCCGGATTCTGAGAAAAAAGGAATTTCCGAAATCATCATTTCTAAAAACCGTCACGGAGCAACTGGGAAAGTTGAACTTGTATTTATGAATGAATATACAAGTTTTAGAAATAAAGAATATGAATAAAATTAAGACCATTTTATCTGTAATTGGAGCTTTTACAATATTCAATATCCGTACATTTTCTTATCTACCAAACATAAGAAAAAGAGGGTTTGAATTCATTAGACAGATGAAAATTATTGGTTATGATTCAATTCCACTTATATCAATAACTGCAGCATTTACCGGATTTGTGACCGCTGTTCAGGCAACGTACCAAACAAAAGGATATATTCCAACCAGTTTTATTGGAGTAATGATTGGTAAAGCAACGATGATTGAGCTGGCTCCTGTGCTTACCGGACTTGTTTTAACTGGCAAAATTGGTGCATCTATTGCTGCTGAAATTGGAACAATGAAAGTCTCTGAACAACTTGATGTTTTGGTGTCAATGGCAATTGATCCTCATGACTATTTATATTTACCAAGAATTTTTTCCGGATTAATAATGATTCCATTACTCACAATTTATGCAAATCTTATTGGAATATTTTCAGGATTTGTTCTATCATATTTCAAGTATGGAACATCATTTCAGAAGTTCTTTTTTAACTTAAAAGATTATTTTGATCCGAATGATTTATGGGGAGGAATAATTAAAGCTCTTTTTTTTGGATTCATCATTACATCTGTAGGAAGTTTTGCCGGTAGTAGAACAGAAAATGGTGCTGAAGGAGTTGGGAAAGTTTGCACTCAAACAGTAGTTTATTCATCAATATTAATCCTTATTATGGATTTTCTTGTCGCTGCAATATTATTTGGAGGTTATAAATGAAAAACAGATTTAGTATTTTGATGTTCAGTTTTTTTCTAATTATTTTTATTGGATGTCAACAAAAGCAAAAAAATAATACAAAAAATGAAGAAACTAAAAGTAATTTACCTGTATTAAAAATTTACACTTATGATAGTTTTATCAATTATGGACTTGGGAAAAAAACAGCTCCTTTATTTGAAGAAAAATATAATTGTAAAGTAGAAATGGAAGCTACAGGTGATGCCGGGAAATTGTTAAATCGAGTAATAATGGAGAAAAATTTTCCAAAAGCTGATATCGTTATTGGTATCGATAATTCGTTTCTATCAAATGCTCTTCAGGAAAGTCTATTTGTTAGTTATAAACCAAAAAATTTGCACTTAATCAATGAAAGTGTAATTTTTGATAAAACATATAATTTGATCCCTTACGATTATGGTTATTTTGCTTTTGTTTACGATAGCGAAATTGTTCCAAATCCACCACGTTCTTTTGGTGAGATGCAGGACGGAAAGTGGAAAGACAAAATAATAATGATTGATCCAAGAACTTCAAGTACTGGAAAAGGAATGCTTTTGTGGTCAATTGCAGCTTTTGGAGAAAATGGATACCGTCATTTTTGGAGAGCTATAAAAGGTAATATTCTTACTACTGCTGCAAGTTGGGACGATGCATACAACATGTTTCTTGGGGGAGAAGCTCCAATTGTTCTAAGTTATGCTACCAGTCCTGTTTATCATATTGAAAATGAAAAAACATATAGATATAAAGCCGTTATTCCAGAAGAAGGCGGATTTAGACAAATCGAAGGAGCTGGAATTGTTAAAGGTGGTAAAAATACAGAATTAGCAAAAAAATATATTGAATTTATGTTGACCGATGAATTCCAAAAAGAGATTCCTTTATCACAATATATGTTTCCTGTTAATAAAACAACGAATGTTCCAGAAAGCTTCAAACAATGTCCTCAGCCAACAAAAGACCTTACCTCTAACGTCAAGCCGAATGATATAAAAAACAAATCAGAAAAATGGATAAAAAAATGGTTAAAGACAATGACAAAAAAGTAATTACAAACACTTTCAGGATAGTTTTATATCAACCGGAAATTCCTGCTAATACTGGAAATATTGGAAGACTCTGTCTTGGTGCGAATGCAGAATTACACCTTATTAAACCAATGAGATTTCTGATAACAGATAAGCATTTAAAGCGAGCAGGATTGGATTATTGGAAAAATCTTAAGGTTCAAATTCATGATTCACTTGATGATTTTTTGCAATTGTACCCAAATAATAATGTATATTATTGTACAACTAAAACGACTTCTGTTTATTCTGATAAAAAATTTGAACAAGGTGATATTTTTATTTTTGGTCCTGAATCTCGTGGTATTCCGGAGGAGATTTTAAATCAAAATTCTCAAAGAAATATTACTATTCCGATGAGTACAAAAATTAGATCAATAAATCTTTCCAACAGTGTTGCCATAATTCTTTATGAAGCAATTCGACAAATATCTGTTTAAAATGAGGTAAAATGGAATTTACAAAAAATTTTGCAAGTGACAATAATTCCGGTGTTCACCCTGAAATAATGCAAGCAATTGTTGATGCAAATCACGGACATTCTATAGGTTATGGCGATGATTTCTGGACGGAAAAAGCCATAAACGATTTCAAAAAAGTATTTGGAAATGATATTGATGTTTATTTTGTATTTACCGGTACAGCAGCAAATACTTTAGGACTTACCGCTGTAACCAATTCCTTTAATGGAATTATTTGTGCAGAATCATCTCATATAAATATAGATGAATGTGGGGCACCTGAAAATTTCTCTGGTTGTAAGCTTATAGATATCAAAGCTGAAAATGGAAAACTTTGCATAAAAGATATTGAACAACATTTGCATCTATTACATGATGAACATCATGTACAGCCAAAAGTAATTTCAATTACTCAAACAACAGAATTAGGGACTTTGTATAGCATAAAGGAGATAAAGGAACTTGCTAATTTTGCTCATAAAAACAATCTTCTTCTTCATCTCGATGGTGCAAGAATTTCAAATGCAGCAGTAAAAATGAATCTTAGTTTGAAAGAAATGACAAAAGATTGTGGAGTTGATTTCATGTCTTTTGGTGGAACAAAAAATGGTATGATGTATGGTGAAGCTATAATCTTTTTCAATACGGAATTATCTGAATCTTTCAAATATTATAGAAAACAAGGAATGCAATTAGCATCAAAAATGAGATATATTTCAGCTCAATTTTCTGCTTTTTTTGAAAATGATTTATGGAAAAAGAATGCTCTGCAAGCGAATAAAATGGCTTCTTTACTTGAGAATGAAATTAAAAAGATTTCAGGGTTTGAGATTGTGTATCCGGTTCAATCAAACGCAATTTTTGTAAAAATGCCAAAAAAATACATTAAACCGCTACAAGATAAATTTTTCTTTTATATTTGGGATGAAGAAGAAAATATTGTGAGGTGGATGTGTTCTTTTGATACAGATAAACAAGATGTTTTTAGATTTATTTCTGTTATTAAAAAAATTGTAGGGAACAGGCATGCCTGTTCCCTACGAAATGGGAACCGTCCAATATGAATGAAAAAATAGAAAATAATCAAATGATTTTAAATGAATGCGGGAAAATTGCAGAAAAATGTTGGATAGAAATTCCACAACATATTGCACATATAAAAACAGATGAATTTATCATTATGCCAAACCATATCCATGGAATTATAATCATTGAAAATGATTTCGTAGGGAACAGGCATGCCTGTTCCCTACAAAATGAAAACCGGCAATATCAAAAATTACCGGTTACGGTTGGTTCATTTAAATCTGCCGTTTCAAAATTAATACACCAACAAATTCAACAGAATTTTCAATGGCAAAAATCATATTACGATCATATTATTCGCGATGAAAAATCATTATTCAATATTCGTGAATATATAATCAAAAACCCATTAAATTGGGATACAGATAAAAATAATTTAGGAAAGGATAAAAAGTAAATGTCTCAAATAAGTACTATTCTAAAAAAAGATTAGGAATATGAAATAAAAAAAATTCAAATAAATTTAAAAATTTTGGAGTTATTCAAACTGCTTTACTCCAGAAAAAATGGGTACAAAATGTCCCGGTCAATCACTTAAAATTATAAATTAAAAAAAGGAAGGTTCCATGAAGAGACTAATATTCATAGTAATAATGATAGCAATTACAGGTTTCTGTTTTGCCGAAATTATTGATTTAACACCCACAAAAACTGAAATTAAGACTAATGTTGTTACTAAAAGCAATATTTCTTTCAGTATTAGCTTAGATAATTTACAAATAAATAATGTAGAAAAAGACGGGAATGTTTACCAAAATATATTTGTTGATGAGTGGAATAGAACAAATGAAATTGGTTATCCAGCTCTTCCTTCTACTTCCAAAATGGTGATTGTACCAAAAGGATTTATTCCAGAATTTAATATAACAAACCTGAAAACTAAAATATTGGAAAATATATACCCCTATCCTGCACAAAAACCTGCTTTTGATAGCGATGTATTTGCTACTCCTCCTTTTACAATTAATGATGAATATTACAAGAATGGAAATATTCACCCAAGAGATTATATTTCATTTTCAGAAGTTTTTGAAGTTAGAGGAGTCAATTTCGTTTATGTCAGCTTTAATCCTGTTCAATTTGATCCTATTACAAAAAATTTGCTTATTGCAGAAAATTTTGATGTAGAAATTCAATTTGGTAGTGGACAATTTTATGATGAAAAATTAAGATCAAAATATTTTGATGCATATTTTGCAGGTCAATCTACAAATTTTTCTGTTTTAGATCCGATAAATTATTCCATTAATACAGAAAATAGAGAAACCGGAGCAGAATTATTGATTTACACAGTACAAGAATTTTCAGAAGCTGCTGAAAAACTTCAGCAGTGGAAAATGGAAAGAGGATATTCCTCGGAAATTAGGTATCTTGAAGATATTGGAACAACAGCAAATTCGATTTATACCGACCTTTATATCGCTTATTTTACCAGTGATATTCCTCCTGCTTTTGCCATTATGTTTGGTGATGTTGAGTTTGTACCTACAAATTATGTTAACAATTATAGTGGGGGAGATGATGTTGGAACAGACAGAGCTTTTTATTGTATGGATGGTGCAAATGATTGGCATCCTGATATTGCCGGAGGAAGGATTTCAGTAGATTCTGCTGATGAAGCAATGATGGTTGTTAATAAAATTGTCAATTATGAGAAAAATCCACCATCTGACGAATCTTTCTATAATAAGATTTTATGTGCAAGTTATTTTCAAGATGATGAAAATGACAATTATGAAAGTAGAAGATTTGTAAAAACAAGCGAAGAAATCAGAGACTTTCTTTTATCAGAAAATTATGATGTAGAAAGAATCTATTGTACTGAATCGAATATTAATCCTACAAATTATAATAATGGATATTATGCTAACGGAGAACCTATTCCAGCTGAACTTTTACGTGCAAATGGTTATGAATGGAATGGCAATACTCTTGATGTCAGTAATTCAATAAATTCCGGAAAGTTAATTGTTCAACATCGGGATCATGGAATTTCAAGAAATTCCGGTGGCGGTTTTGGTGGTTGGGGAGACCCATCTTTTAGTACAAATAATGCAATGAGTTTAACAAATGGTGAACTTTTACCATGGGTTTTCAGTATAAATTGTGAAACCGGATGGTTTGATGGTGAGACAGATCACATGCTAAATCGTAGTTATGAATGCTTATGTGAAAATTTTCTCCGCAATCCAAATGGAGGAGCAATTGGTGTTATTGGTGCGACAAGAGTTTCTTACAGCGGTTACAACGATTTTCTTGCTCTTGGAATATTGGATTCAATTTGGGAAGAAATGCTACCAACTTTTTCTTTTGGAAATTCTCAAGGTCAAATGGGATTAGCACTTCTTGCCGGGCTTTCAGCAATGGAACAATTATGGGGCGGGGGAAATTTTGCTCGCTATGAATATGATATTTTTAATGTAATTGGTGATCCTACTTTACAGATTTGGAGACATTTTCCTGAAGAAATTACGGCTGAACATGACGAAACAATCACAACCGATACCGAATTAATGATTATTAATTCAAATATTAATTCCGGAGTAGCTACTTTAGTTTTCAATGGAGAAATTTGCGGAACTACACAATTCTCTTCTTATGAGATTCCACTTGTTTTGGATTCAGTTCCAGCTGGTGCCGGTGAAGCTTCCTTAACTATTATTTCACGAGATTTTAAACCTTATCAATCGGTCGTAAATATTGTTCCTCCAAGTGGAAGTTTTGTGATTTCAGATAGCCTAAATATTAGTGATGTAAATGGCAATAATGATGGAGAATGGGATGCAGGTGAAGAACTTGAATTGACATTTAATTTTACAAATTGTGGGTTAGAAGATTTAACTTCTGTGAGTGTTGATTTAGTTTTTAATGAAGAAAATATTTCTATGAGTGCAAACGAATTTACATTAGAAAATATGAATTCAGGAGAAACAAGTTTCTTTAATGTCATAGCTACTCCAAATATTTCATTGGAAAATGAAACGGAAATTCCAATTCAAGTTATTGTAAATAATGAATTAGCAACTAATATCATAACTTACGAGCTGACAATTGTTTCCCTACCAAAGATTTTTTTAAATACAGATGATATTATTGTTCAGACAACATCTAACAATGTTTTAGAATATCCTTTAACAATAGAAAATATTGGTGCATCAGAATTGCATTGTACTTTTGAAAACAATAGCAATCAAGCCCTTGATTTAACTGCAATTGACAACCATGTTGAATTACCGCATATTGATGCTTACGATGATCTTAATGAAATGACAATTATGGTTTGGATGAAAAGAATGAATGAAACCGGTTGCGGTTATATTTTGGATAAAGGAGAGCTATCTTCTACAAAAAGCTTCTTTTTAGGATTAATTGATGATATTCGATTCTTATGGAAAGTTACAGGTAATGATGGTGTAAGTGTTCAGGGGCTTGTAAATTACGATATTCCTCTCTACGAATGGATTCATCTGGCAATAACTGTCGGAAATGGAAAAGCAAAATTCTATTATCAAGGTGAAGTTATTGATGAAAAAGATTTTACATCTACTGTTCTAAATACGCCTGATGAAAATATTTTTGTTGGTCAAATGAGTAATGGAAATTTTGGATTTTGTGGTTATCTTGACGAACTTAGTTTTTACAACATTTGCCTCTCTGCTGAAGAAATCCAAGAAAAAAGATTCGAATCAGCTATTTCTATTCAAGAAGGAATGATTGGTCATTACAATTTTGATACAAGTACAGAATTAGATGATTTATGCGGAAACAATAATGGGATTGCAAACGGTGAAATAAATTTTGATGTTACTGGAGCATCTATAAATACGTGGTTGGGATTTAGTGACAATGAAATTACAATTCCTCCTTATGACTCTTTTTTGACATCAATTCTGTTTGACGGAACAGGTTATCCTGAAGATAATTACGAATCGTCTTTTGTTGTATTAAGTAATGCTACAAACTCTGACGGTGAACATATCAATGTTTCAATGGATTATCTTGTCGGTATTAATGCTAAAACAAATAAATATTCAGATATTAACGTAAGAAGTTATCCAAACCCTTTTAATCCATCAACAACAATAGAATTTAATTGTTTGGAAGCTGGAAATGTAAAGATCACAATTTATAATCTAAAAGGGCAGATAGTTAAAAATCTTCTTGATTCAAAACTTGAAGTAGGATTACATAAAGTTATTTGGAATGGTCAAGATATGAATAATAATCCTGTTTCTTCTGGAATTTATTTCTATAAAGTTAGTAAAAAAGGTTCTTTTACAGCTACACGAAAAATAATTCTTTTAAAATAGATTAACTAAAAATAAAACTACCGAAGTTTTAACAACCTTCTGCATTTTGCTTGGCTGTTACAAGAAAGAATATTCTACTTTCTTGTAGCAAGCCTTTGGGGCAATAATAAGTATTTACTCTGAAATATCCGGTTAATATTAGAGTATTTTTTCAATTCTTTTAATTCCATTTCGATTTAAAATTAAACAGAAGCGTCGATATTGGTTATTTCCCTCAACAATGTATTCAATAATCACGTTAATATGATAAACTCTATCTCCATAACTTTTGCAAATTTCATTATTATTGACTAAATATATTTTCTTTTGAGGGTCATCCATTTTTTTTATAAATTTTTCTATATTCAATCGTGAAATATCAATTATTCCCGGAGCATATTTTACTTTTAGCTATATGCGAAACACTATCTCGAATAGAACTTTGTGATATAGAGCAAAACATTTTCAGAAAATACTCAAATTCTTCAAAATTATTACTTGAATTATTTTGGGAAATTTTTAAACAACTTTTTTTTAGCTTTTCAAGAGGGTTTCCTTTTCCATATGTTAAATCTCGCATAATAAAAGTTGGAGTTTTTAAACGAATATAGGTTTTAACATCGTTATAGAAATCTTCTTTTTTATAGTACTTTCTGTTTATATCTAAGCTACTTGGAATAAAAAAATAAGAATTTATTCTATAAGAAGTATTTTTTTTGGAGTCACCCAATTTATAATTAAATTTTATCTCGAATGAATGTTTGTCATGGATTTTAATTTTATCTAATATCATAATTACCTTAATAATTTCTATACACTTTATATAAACAAATCTACTTTCTTAATTCGGGATTTTATTTTCAAACAGTAAAAAAATGTCAAGATTGGAGCACATAGACAGAATTGATCATTATCAGAAAATGGTTCCGGAATTTATCATAGATGTTAATGGCATTTTATTAAAAAAAACCGCTCACTAATTTATTACAATCAATGAGCGGATAGTGATTATTTTAGATTATTTTAATAAAATAGCTTTTGCAGTAAAAACATCTTTTTTAGTACACATCTCAAAAATATAAACTCCGGAAGATACTTCATTATTTTGAGAATCTCTACCATTCCAGAAAACAGAATGATTACCTTTTTCTTTAATCCCTTTTTCTAACATTAGCATTTTTTGACCCTTTAAGTTATAGATTGAAATTTCAATTTCAGATTCTTCTTTAAGGGAGAAAGAAACAGTCGTAGTTGGATTAAATGGATTAGGAAAAATAGACTTTATCTCGGTAATATAAGTGATTTCCGGAATTTCTTTTCCAATTTCATCGAATAGAATTGTAATCTTTGTGGGACCAAATATTTCTGAAGACCCATCAAGATTCATACTTTCTAACCAGTAGAAATAATCTTGCTTATCTTTTATTGCTTCATCAATGAAACAATATTCTTGAGTTAGAGATGTATTGGTACATTCAATAACATCAGAATTTATTTTTACAGAAGTCTCATTATTATCTTGGTTATTACGGAAAAGATTAAATCCAAATAAATCAGTTTCTGAAGCAGTTACCCAATTAATTTGAGCAAAATTGTCAGATGTTTGTTCAGCTGAAAATGAAGAAAGCGTCACTGGCAAAGTAGAACCGTTTCCATCATTTACTACAAAGGTCTCTTCGCCTCTTCCGGTAGAAGTCCAGATAAAAGAGACACTTCCCGCTTCAAAATTTGCGGAGACATCAGCAGTAATATCTTCCCAAGATCCATTATTCCATCTGATAAGGACATCAGCATTTACTGACTCGCCATATGATAGGACAATAGTTGTTTCAATATTTGATGGTAATCCAATTTCAAATGAAGCAAAACAATGATCCGGATTTGGAAGCGGATTATCAGGCTGATCTTGTACTTCGTAAGTTATATCAATAGCAGTTACTCCTGAAGCAAAACCTAAATCAATTTGAGGTTCTATTGGAGTTCCGTCAATTGTGATTGAAGGCAATGTTATTTCCGGAGGATCATCTCCGGTAAAATCATTTTCTATTCCTCCAACAGTGGTTGATGGTACTTGACCCGGGTCAACCGGTTCTGACATTATTGTAAAAGTATTGAATTCTGCTTCTGAACAATTACCGATTATATTATACGGAATGACTTTCCAATTCACAATGTCTTCATAAACTAATGTGTTGAAAACATAAGAATATACGTGATCACCATCATAAGTAATGTCAGTAAGTAAACTTGTGTCTCTATAAAGTTTAAATCCTGTAGGCAAGTCTCCTGTTGTTACAGTATATTCCCAAGTTACAGTAATCAGCTTAGATAAGTCAGTTGAAGAATCTATTGGAAAGAAATTTGAAGCAGCGTTTGGAATGTGTCGGTTTGATTCACCAAAAACTACAAAATTATCAATATTCCATCCGCTATACTGATAAGAACCATCGGTTGTCCCAATAGAAAATCTAATTTGTAGATTTGCTTGTCCATCTGCAAAAGAAGAAATATCTAAATTCTGTTGACTCCACGCTGACTCTTCAATACCGGCTGAATTAGTCCAAATATTAGTCCAAGATGTTCCGTTTGTTGTGATATCAATATTTGCGTGGTCATAAGAAGGTTGCTCTACATTCAACCACCTATAAAATTGTAACGAAACATTTTCATAATCAGAACAATTTATTACCGGTGAGATAGCCTGATAAGCATCATCACTTAAATTCTTTTCATAATCTCCGGCATCATCGCCCTTGCCTGTTAGATCCACTCCGAGAACATTTGTTCCTCCGTAAGCATTAGCAGGATCAGGGTTTCCGTGTTCACCACCAAGACCAGCTGGAGCATTTCGTTCAAATTCTCCTGTAAGAGTCCAATATTTATTTGTTTCAAAATCATCTTCAAAGATATTAACAGTAGGATTAGATAATCTAACAGTTATTTCATCTGTAGTTTCATTTGATTCGTTATCAATAGCGATTGCTTTAATTGTATGATTTCCAAGA
>JAOZMQ010000248.1 GCA_029934195.1 Candidatus Cloacimonadota bacterium
ATGAGGTCAGGAGTTTTGAAATTCGTTTTTAATGAACAATAAAAAATGGATCAAAAAAAATGAAAAATATTATCAAAAAAGTTATTCAAGCAAGTGCCGGCACAGGGAAAACATATCGTTTATCTTTAGAATTTATTGGGATTCTGCTAAGATATAAAAATCAGGAGATAGATTTTAACGAAATTATGGTAATCACTTTTACAAAAAAAGCTACTGCCGAAATTCGAGAAAGAATTCTCCAACATTTTGACAATATCACTAAAAGAAATTCAGAAGGTGAATTGTTAATTTCCAATTTGGAAAAGATTTTAAATAGTAAAATTTCAGAAGATGATATTTTGTATCTGAAAATTGTTTTCCGTAAAATTCTCATCAACAAAAACAAGCTGATGATTAGCACTATAGATTCGTTTACAAACAGTATTTTCAAATCAATAATTGCACCGTATCTTGGCATCTCCGGCTTTGAAATAGACCCGCTTATTAATGAAGAATATTTACCTGATCTTTACGAAGAATTGTTTAGTTCAAAAATTTTTGGAGAAGTAAAAAAAGTCTTTTCACAATCAGCCTACAGAGATATTGATCTATATCACAATCTAATCAAAACCATTGTAAGAAATAATTGGCTTTTCTATTTGCTTAAAACAAAAGAAAATATCTCAGAATTGGAATTGGCTGATTTGTTAAATAAAACTTTTCAAAATTTCAAAAGTTTATTACAAGAAATATTTGGTCTTTTTTTTCAATATTTAGAATTGAGAAATAAAGAATTTTCATTTGAGAAACATTTAAGAAAAGATTTTTTCCAATTATTCCAGCCAATATTAAAAAATTCTCTGATTGAAGATTTTCCATTCTTAATATTAAAATTTATTGATAAAGAATTTGTTACCCAAAATTATAAAATACTATTCAATGAACGACCTTTTTGGAATGGAACTTACCTGATGAAAAGTAAAAAAGGAAAAATTGGAGAAATTTGTTTTCTAATAAAAGAGCGTTACAATGAGCTACAAGAATCTCTTGCAAATTATCTTTACTTTTCGTTATTTGTACCGGAACAAAATAAAATTATCAGAATTGCAGATCTTATTCTAAAAAAATATAACGAGATAAAACTTCAACATAAAATTTTCACTTATGATGATATTTCTTATCTAACATTCAAACACCTTTATGATCCCAAAATTTCTATAATTGACAACGATGCTGTCACCAACAAATTTTATGAATTCCTTTCTTCAAGAACGAGATTCCTTCTTATTGATGAGTTTCAAGATACGGGAATTTTGCAATGGAAAATTCTTCTTCCGATTATTAAGGAGATTATCAGCGGATCCGGTCAAAAACCTTTTGGTGGTACAATTATTGTTGGTGATGAAAAACAATCAATTTATGGTTGGCGTGGTGGTGAACGTGAGCTTCTCTTACGAGCACCAACGATATTGAATCTGAAAGGGAAAAGTGAAATTTTGTCAGTTTCTTATCGAAGTGAAAGAAGAGTAATGGAATTTATAAATAACTTTTTTTCTTCAAAAAAACTGCATAATAGCCTGAGTGAAAATGGTATAAAATGGGATTATAAGTCGGTCACTACTTCAAAACAAAATGATACAGGATATATTCAGTTTCTTATTAAAAACCGCGGAGAATATTCAAAAAATAATTTGAAAGAACAAAGTCTCGCTGTCCTTTACAGTGAATATATCAAAAATCAAATAATTCCATTAATTGATACTAATAAAATTGACCTTTCATCAACCGCTGTTTTAGCAAGAACAAATAAAGAACTGCAAATTTTTTCTCAAATGTTAAACGAATTTGGCATTGAACATGTTTTAGAATCTACAAATTCTTTACAAAATCATGCTGTAATCAAGCCAATCTTTTTTTTATTGAATTTTTTTGTTTATGCTGATATTTATGAATTGATTAAATTTTTGCGTTCTGATAATGTTTTATTGGATACTGATATTTTAAAAAATATTTTGAAATATTTTAAGTTAGTCCAAGAAAAGGATGATGAAGAAAAGAAAGCAATCTTGTCTGATTTTTTTAACCTTACAAGTGAAATTTCTATAATGAAAAGAATTGCTTCTTCTTATGAGAAATTCCATAAATTATCTTTAATTGAATTTATAAAATCAATTTATGAGGATTTCAATATTATTCATAATCTTACTCACCAAACAGAATCTTTAAAACAGGACAACATTTCTCTCGATGAAATTCTTTACAAAAATACTCACCGCTTTTTTGAAATTATAGGGAATTTCTCTATAAATGAATCTCAATTTAAAACGGATGCTAACGGATTTTTGGCATATTGCAAAAAAAATGAATCAAAAGAAGAGTTCCGTCAGATCGGTTTAGAAAACTATAATTCTATGCAATTAATGAGTATCCATAAAGCAAAAGGATTGGAATTTGAAACTGTTTTTTATATTTCTGATGTGAGTAAAAGAATGGGAAGTGGTCCCAAAACTTTGGAAACTTACCTCAAATACTCAAATGATTTTAGTAATTTAGAAGAATTTGCACTCACCTTTAATTATAAAAAAGTAATTGAAAAAAGCTATCGGCAAGACCTTGTTGAAAATGATAAAAATAAACTAATCATAGAGGAATTGAACAATCTTTATGTCGCTATAACACGAGCAAAAAAAAATCTTTTTCTCTTTTATCATCTCAATAAAAAAAATAAATTATTGGCAGAAGCTTTGACAAAAATGGAAAAAGACCTTTTCAAGAAATTAAACATTTCTCAATTGTCGCTTTTTACTTTTTTGGAGATTTTGGAAAATAATTCAGTTGAGATAAATAAAATGGATGCACTTTATGAATGCGGTTCTTTACATACAATTGATCCAAAAATCGCAACAGATTCAGAAGTCAATTCTGATATAAATGACATTTCTGAATTTCTTGATTTCAGCTCAAATAAAAAATTGATGTCTTTAGAAAAATTAAGCGAAGAAGATGAATATTCCATACAAGAAAATTCTCTTAAAATTGCTGAAGAGCAAAACCACAAAAGAATGATCGGTACAATTGCTCACTACTATCTTTCGAATATTTCTTTCAATAAAAAAATGGAAAAAGAAATGGCACGAGCAAAAACAATCTCGTTTTACGGAGGATTATTTCAATTAAAAATATTAGAATCAATTTTTGAGAAAGTTAATATCTTTATTTCCAAAAATTTAAGATTTTTTGATGAGAAACTTTGGACAAATGTTTTTAATGAATATCCAATGTTTTATAACAATGAGGAATTTCGGCTTGATAGAATATTGGTTAATCACGAAAAAAAAGAAGTCCTGATTATTGATTATAAAACCGGTCATAATTACCAACCTGAACAACTGCAAAATTATATTGAAATGATGAAAAATTTGGGTTTTGTAAAAGCAAATAAATATTCTGTTTCCGGTTTGTATCTTGAAGTGTCTATTGATAATGAAGAAAAAAGGAGAATAGATGGATTGACAAAATAATCAAATTAAAATCTAAACAATGGTTGTAATCTGAAAGTTGTACAATAAAAGAACGAATAAAATATGTAAAAACTAAAGGTGAATTACGAGAGACTCAAATTCAAGCAATTGAGACATTTTGTTCCTAATCTCTATTTCGGCAAATTACAAAGATATCGCTTCTACGAAGCTGAAAAATATATAATTTTTCAATTAATCTTTCTTCATTAACTTCATTTCCTTCATGGTTAAAAAGTTCTTTTCCGTTCAGACAATAAATAGAAAATTTCAAATAGAATCACACTCGCTCGCAAACTTTGTACAAAAGAAATGAGATTTTGTGGAAAGCTTGTATGAGAGTGTGGTTTAATTATATTAAAATCCCCAATAAATCCTATAGAATTCTTTGCGATTTGAAATTGTGAAAACAGTTGATTTAATGAGTTCTGAAGCGATTAATATAACAATAAAAAAAATATAAATTGTGAGGTAAGGTGTTCTGAATTGAGTTCTTGTGTCACGACATAATGTTTCCTAATAACTAAATGAAAGGCATTATAAGCAATAAAAAAAACCTTCTCGAATTTTCAAGAAGGTTATATAATTTTGACGAAAATCGACTTTTTATTCAAATATTAAAATAGAATAACAAGCTTTGCTATCGCTAAAATAAACTGCAGATAATCCTGTAACTGTTTTGTGCCACGATTCTTTTCTTGTAAAGAGATTCTCTCTCTTAGTTCGTTCTTTTTTTAATAGTAGCTCAAATCTCTAATTTGCTCTCCGGTTTAATATACCGTATTAGCAAGAAATCTGCTACTACTGATTTTTTAAATAGCTTTAATTAGTAACGAGGTCTTCTATTATTGTTATAACGAGGACGTTCTTCACGAGGACGTGCCTTGTTTACTTTTAAGTTTCTTCCGTTTACTTCTTTGCCATCAAGTTCATTAATAGCTGCGTCACCTTGTTCTTCATTAGTCATTTCAATAAAACCAAAACCTTTTGATCTTCCGGTTTCTCTATCCATAACTATTTTTGCACTTTCTACTTCACCAAATTCAGAGAATAATTCTGCAAGTTCATTCTCGGTTAACTGATATGACAAATTGCCAACATAAATATTCATACTACTTCTTCTCCATATAAAGGGCACCTAACAAAACCTATTTTTTAGGTCGTAATCAGATTAATCCTTGAGTTACAAAAACACTTTCC
This sequence comes from Candidatus Cloacimonadota bacterium, assembly GCA_029934195.1. Classification (GTDB taxonomy): domain Bacteria; phylum Cloacimonadota; class Cloacimonadia; order Cloacimonadales; family JAOZMQ01; genus JAOZMQ01. The sequence goes on from JAOZMQ010000248.1 coordinate 4,698, forward strand.
TATTCAATGATTTTTCTGTCAATTTAAAAATAAAAAAAGAGATTTTATAATTATTTAGTGTCTGAAATATACTTATATAAGGAAAAATCAATGTTTGTAATTTCAATCAGAAGTTCTCTCTACAAAAAATTGAATCTCAAAAAACACTAAAAGAACTCGGAAAAGATAAGAAAGAGAAGCAATTTTTAACTTTTATATGACTATTCACTGTCACGTAAGAGTATTTACAAATCGCATTGAATTATAAATTTTTCAGCATTATTAAAATCTTAAAAGGAATTCACGAAATTTTGTAACCATAAGCTATTTTTTAGTACTTGGACGAAAACTAACTTTTTCTGAATTTTCTTTTTTTGTCGCTA
>JAOZMQ010000249.1 GCA_029934195.1 Candidatus Cloacimonadota bacterium
AACCAGAACTCACTTCATTATTATTAATATCAGTGCCATTCCAAATAAATTGACGAATACCTTGATTCAAATTACCTTTAAAAATTGAGGAAATTATCTCTCCTTTGATATTGTAAATATCTATGCAAACAGGTACATTCTCCTGATTGATATTCAAAACAATTTTTGTTTTTGGATTAAAAGGATTAGGAAAATTTCCAACCAATGAACCATAAATATTAATTGGTGCATCTGTATTATTGAGAATGATATTTAGCTTAGAACTTTCTACATTAACGACCATTTTTAGATCAGTATTTATTTTTTCTGAGCAATGATAATTGATTTGCAAGAATTTATCTGAAATTTCAGTTGCTGAACAAAGTGCAAGTTTTCCATCAAAATATTCATATTGATAATCAGTTATTATTTCACAAGTTTCAGCAATTCCCTGCGGTAATTCAACTTCAAAACCAAAAAGATTCCCTTCTGAATAGAAAACCAATTCTCCATCATTTGAATCAATATTGACTTTTGCAAGAGGTGCAATTATTCGAGATTCTTCTACAGGAAAAACAGTAATTAATCCTACTACATATTGAAGTATTAAAGAAGCATCATAAGCTTGTAATGATCCGTTTCCATCAACATCTGCTGTTGTCATTCTCCATTCTTCCCAAGGGCGAGGATCGATTGTCGGTAATGGATCTAATCCAACAATATATTGTAAAGTAATGGAAGCATCGAAAGCTTGAATATTTCCATTTTCATCAACATCACCATAAGTATATGCAGTTGTTCCGATTGTTTCTTCAACAAAATCTATATTATTATCACTGAATCTAATTACCGCTGTGTCCCAGTCAGATAGATAAACAACAGAAAATCTATTTGGTTCTTCAAAACTATATGAATCCGGAATCATCTCAATAGTATCAATTCCATCTAAAGTAATTTCGGCTGTTAAAGGAAAATTTCCATCTGCATCATAATAATAAAGTTCAAAACTTGTTGTATTAGCAATTGTTGTATAATTAATTTCCGATAATTCTGGTAAGGAATTTTGAGAATTATCCATCGAGAATTCTTCCATCCATAAAATACTTTGACCACCCATATCAGCAATTGATGCATCTCCACTAAGATTAACCTCCATTGTTACCAGACCGGAGGCAATGGTATTGGAAAGACTTGGCCATTCTCCAAAATCAGGGTCGTTTATTAAATCATCAAAATTACAGGAGAGAACGAGATTTCCATCAATATTTTCAGATTCTATATCACCGATTTGTTCAAAATCCTCAATACTTTCTCCAGTAATCTTGTATAAACCAGCATCAAATAAATACGGAATTTCTCCATAAATCATAGCAAAAGCAACAGAATCTGTAACTCCGGATTCTGGATTCATTATCGCATTTATATAAAAATAAAAAGGTCCCATAAAACCCGCTGAAGTAGGAAATGTCCCGGTATCATTTGAAACTACAGAATAAAACCTGTCATCTGAAAAAGCTGAACTTAATTTTACTATATCAAGTTGTGAAGCATCTGGAATAATGCAGTCGCCGATAGGATCATCCATAACAAATCCAAAATTATTAAAGTCGTTTGCCATATTATCATTCTCAAAATATGCTGGCATTGTGAATACAATACTTGTGTCTTGAGTTACTTCAACCTCGGTCCATAATCTGCAATTTTGTATTTCATTTGTTAAAGCAGCAAATTCTGTTTGAAAAGTAAATGGCTGAATTGGTGACGCAATTTCCAATATTTGAGAATCCCAACCAGTTTCTGTTGTGAAATATAATTCTGTTTGTAATAAAGGATTAATTGTTTGACATTTGAAAACAACTGTTTCATCTTCTGTTACTGCACTCACTCGTAGATTATCCCAAAGATTTAATTCAAATTGTGCAGAAAGAGATAAGACTGATACTAACAATAAAGTAAATAAAAGACACTTTTTCATAATTACCTCCAAGTAAAAATTGTTATTAAAGTATTATTCTATTGATTAAAAAAGGAATTATCAAAATTCCTTAATAAAAAGTCAAGTGCAAAAAAAAAATATAAATTATAAAAACTCCAAAAATAGCAAAAATAACTATTTCATCATTTAATAGTGTGCTTAATTTTCTTTTATAATCTTTGAGACTATTTTTTCAAGGTCTCTTTTAGCAATTTCAACCACATCAGCAAGAACAGAGAAATCACACATTGGACTCCATTCTCTAATTTCTTTCTCGGCGTTTGAAAGTCTTTTTTTGATAGCTCCAGGGAGTTTATCTCGACCGCGTTTTATTATTCTTTCTTCCAATACTTTTAGTGATGGTGGTTGAACAAAGATGAAGTAAGTACAATCAGGGAAAATTTTCTTTACCGATAAAGCACCGCTAAGATTAAGAACTGCAACAAGATTTTCAGATTTCTCAAATTCTACTTTTGTGATTCCATAAGAATTTCCATAATTATAATCATGTTCGGCAAATTGATTATTTTCAAGCATATTTTGGAATTTTTTAGCTGTTACAAAGTGATAATCTTCACCTTCTATTTCATCCTTTCCAATTGGACGAGTAGTTGTTGTAACAATTTTACCAAAACCTTTTGAAGCCAAATAGTTTTCAAGCGTAGTTTTACCAGCTGCAGAAGGACCCATTAATACAAATATTTTCATTGATTTCTCCCATTTTTCATTATTGTTTTCCCGGTTTTGTAACGAACCATTTACAATTATTTCCCATAAAACTCATCAATTCTATCCATTAATTCTTCAACAAGTTCAGAAGGATTATCTGTATGGATACTTCTTCTATCACCGTTATCAAAAACAATAATCACATCTCCCATTGCTTTAAAAATTTCTCGTATTTTTGGAATCACAATTCTAATTTCTCCAAGTTGTATATCTGTCAATTTTATGATCGGTCTCATTTTTTATTCCTTTTTTTATTAATTCTATCTAAATTTTTTTGAGCAAATTCAAAATTAGGTTGCAGTTTCAAACATTGTTTCAGCAATTTTTCCGCTTCAATATTTTTTTCTTCTTCGATAAGAATTGAAGCAAGATTATTAAAACATCTTACATCATCGGGGTTTTCTTTTATTAATTCTTTATATAGAATTTTTGCTTCCTGTGATCTGTTTTTTGTTTGAAAAATATAGGCAAGATTATATTTTGCTTCCGCAAGTGAAGGCTCAATTTCAATAGCATTAAAGAAAAATCCTATTGCTTTGTTTTCAAGATGGCTAAACAAATAATATAATCCCCAATAATATTGAAAATCAGCAGAATCAGGGTAAATGGCTGAATACTTTTGTAAAATTGGTTGCAAATTCCCCATTTGATTTTTATGTAAGAGAACGCCAATTTGCCTCAAAGCTTCATTTTCTCCCTGTTGCAATGCTGGTTTACCAAAAATTCTTCCTACAATTTTCCATTGATTTCCTTTTATTTTTAAGTGAATCGTCAATTCATATTTTTTATTTAATTCATAAAAAACAAGTGCTTCTTTTTTATTCTCAGATAGAGCTGCCGAAATTTTTTCATAATCGACTATTTTTTTCATTATTTTGTTTGTAGATATTCTCTGCAAATAATTGGCTTTAATTTTTTCATCAGTATATTGTTGATTTTCAAACAATAAATTGATAGTTCCTTCCCAATCATTTTCAATAATTTTATCAAGATATTTATCAGCAATATTTTCACTACTTTCAGGTAAATTTTTAACTTTTTGCAAAGGTAATGAAAGTCTTTTTCGTAGATAATTTATTGGAATTATATCTGGAAAATTAAATGTTGAGAGGAATTTTTCTAATTCATTTCTACCGCTTTCACTATTTGCAATTTGCATTGGAATCCTATCTTTAAAAGTTTTTTGAGCCGAAATAATCCAATGATCAATTTTCTTTTTTAATAAATTATCATATTCTTCATGTGAATCTGCTTTTGTTTTAAACATAAATCCAGATTTATCATTATCAATATTTTTTAATCGATATTGACAATTTTCCGGACAATTTAAATCTACTCGTAATTCATTGCAACATTCCCAACAAATATCTCTTGCAATTCTAAAACAGAATCTACTTCCTTTATGTGATTTACATTTGTAACATCTATCCGATTTGAAAAAATTCTTTATCCCCAAACTTCCTCCAAAACTGGTGGCATGATGCGTTTAAATGCTGATCTTTTTATTAGAGAAATAACATTATCTACATCATTTTCAAGAAATCCCATTTCCAAGATTTCTTGTTTTGCTTTTTTATTGTCAATTATTTCGTTGAGAATTTTATCAAGATTTGAATAAGTAATCCCCAGTTCTTCTTCATCGGTTTGACCTTGCCACAAATCAGCTGTAGGTTTTTTTGTAATAATTTCTTGTGGAAGATTTAAGATTTCTGCAATTTCAAAAACTTCTGTTTTATAAAGATGTCCGATTGGTTCAAATGCACTCGCACCATCACCATATTGAGTCATATAGCCGACCATTAATTCTGATTTATTTCCGGTTCCGACAACTAAACCAAAATATTGGGCAGAAAGGTCATAAAGCACACACATTCTTTCACGAGCTTTAAGATTCCCCTTTCTCAAAGCAGAAGCATCTTTTTTATATTGCTCAAAGTAGGCATCAACCATTGGAGAAATATCAATAATTTCATAATTAATCCCCAAAAATTCTGCTACTTTTTTGGCATCGTTTAAACTATCAGGGTGACTTGTTTTGTATGGAAGCATCACTCCTTTGACATTTTCTTTTCCAAGTGCTTTTACACAAAGTGTTGCTACAACTGAAGAATCAATTCCACCTGATAAACCAATAACTATTGTATTCAATCCACTTTCTTTACAGATTCTTTTGATAAATTTTGTAGTTTTATCTATTTCATCATATAAATTTAATTTTCTCATTTTAATTCCTTTTGCTTAATTAGTGTCTGAATGAAAACTAACTATTTCGAAATTTTCGTTTTTTGTCGCTACTCTGTAGCTTATTTCTCTTATTATATTTACCCAACGCTAACGCATTGGGCTACA
>JAOZMQ010000250.1 GCA_029934195.1 Candidatus Cloacimonadota bacterium
TCAAAATGAGGGAGAAATAAAAAATTCCGAATCCAATAATTCCATCGGTTTTTTTAGGTACAATGAATCTATCTATAGCATATTTGCTCATAGCTGGAAAAGTAGATTCTATTAAAGCACTAATAATCATAACTATTGTCAAACCAATTACAATTGATTTATAGTTCCAAGCAAATTGAAAAATTTTCCCCCAAAGCTTGAAGTCTAATTTCTTTTTATTTTTAGATTCTTCTTCATTAAAAATCGTATCTCTCATCAGATTTCTCCTCAAATTATATTTTATGAATTACCATTTATGGTTAGTTTCATCTTTTTTCAAATCACTACTATTGAATTTTACTTTATAAAAATGTCTTTCATCTAACTTTTCTAAGTTCTTGTGCTTTTTCGCTTTTAGATAGTATCTGAACGGAAACTAACTTTTTCTAAATCTTCTTTTTTTGTCGCTACTTTTTAGCTTAGTTTCCTTTTTTTCTTACCCAAAGCTAAAGACTTGAACTACAATGAGATCGCTTCTATGAAGATAAAAATTAAATATTTTCCAATTAATCTTTCCTTCATGATCTTCATTCCTTCATGGTTAAAAATCCTTTTCGTTCAGATACTAAATAGGTTATTATTTTCGTACTAATACTCATTATCCAGTTCATCTTGCATATCCTCCTCAAGAGAATTCTGAATATTCCAAACTCTCCTATATAATCCTTCTTGATTTAAAAGTTCCTGATGATTTCCTTGCTGAATTATTTTCCCTGCTTCCATCACAAGAATCAAATCAGCTTGTGAAATAGTAGTAAGCCGGTGAGAAATAATAAGAGTTGTCGATTTACCACGTCTTTTTCTCAATGAATTTCTGATGCGAGCATCTGTCTCTATATCGACAGCACTTAAAGAATCATCTAAAATAAGTATTGGAGGATTCTGCAAAATTGTTCTTGCCATTGCAATTCTTTGTTTTTGTCCACCAGATAAAGTAACACCTCTTTCTCCAACAGATGTCTCATATCCCTCTTCAAATCCTAAAATAACATCATGTACAGAAGCAACATCCGCTGCATCATAAACTGCTTGGTTTGCGATATCCATCTCAGCGATTTTAATATTTGATAGAATTGTTTTTGAATATAAAAAAGGTTCTTGAAGTACGATTCCAATTTGCTTTCTAATCCATTTCTTACTTATTTTTTTCAATTCAACTCCATCAATTTTAATAGAGCCTTTTTCATAATCGTATAAACGTGGTAAAAGAGAAACTAATGAAGATTTGCCCGATCCTGTTGCCCCAAGAATTGCGATAGTTTGACCTCTTTTAATTTTGAACGAAATCTCTTTTAGGACTGGAATTTCTTTGTTGTATGCGAAATCTACATTCTTAAATTCAATATCTCCATAAATTTTTTTTATTGAATTTTCATCGTTTGGCTCAGTATAATCTTCTATTTTTTCATCCAAAATTTCCTGGATTCGTCCAACAGAAACAAAAGTCTTTCCCATATCTGTAAGAATTCTTCCCATCTGTCTTACCGGCCAAAGAAGTGAATTAATATAGCTTACAAATGCAAAAATAATTCCAACACTGAGTTCGCCAAGTGAAGCTCGATAAGCTCCAACAAGTAAAACAACAGCTAATTGAAACATACACAAAAAATCTGAAGCAGACCAATAATAGGCTAATAAGCGAATAAGTTTGTAAGTTTTGTCTCTATAATCAATACTTTTTTTATCGAATTTTAATATCTCATAATTCTGCTTACAAAATGCTTTTACGACTCTTACACCTGTTAAATTTTCTTGTAGAACAGATGACATTTTTCCTTCTGCTGCATCTGATAATTGAAAGGTTGCTTTTATTTTAACAAAGAAAATAATTGAAAACATTATGATGAACGGAATGACAGACATCGAAATAATTGTCATTTGAACATCAAGCATCAGCATTATTGGGATTACACCTGACAACATCATCAATGATCTAAAAACTTCAATAACCTGCATTGATAAAAATCTTCGTACAGTCTCCACATCGGATGTACATCTTTGAATCAGATCTCCTGTTTCAACTCTGGAATGATACGAAAAAGGGAGCCTTTGCAAATGATCATATAATCTATTCCGCATCCTTAAAGCAATTGATTCAGATGCTTTTGCAGACCATTTTCCTTTTAGAAATGTGAATATTCCTTGAAACCCACTTAGGATAATTATTAATAATCCAACGATCCATAATCTATGAGACAAATAATCTCTTCCTCCAAAAAATTGGATAGTTTTATTTTGGATTGAATTTTCTTCCAAAACAGTATTTCCAATCAAAGAATCTATGGATACCTGAATTACAATTGGAATAATAAATGAAATTACGATTGATATTCCAACACTTAAGATTGCTCCCCAATAAAGAGCTTGATTGCCTTTCATAAAGGAATTTATTAGTTTTAATTTTTTAAACATTTTTTCTCCTACGAAAAGAACTATCTTTTAACAATTTAATGGATAGTTTACAGACATTTTTTCAGAAAAAAAGCCACAAGTTATAAACTCGTGGCTATAAACAAAAAAAACCACGAACAAAATTAATCGTCCGTGGTTGAAAATCTATTTCTTAATTTAAAATATAAACTCTAACTTTGGACGGAATTTCCCTACAGACACTATCAAATTACCTGTAACAATAGCCTGTACGAGGATTAATAAATTCAATTTTCTATTCATCTTTACCTCCGTCCTTTATTTTATTTTAATTCAAAAAAAAAATCATGTCTTTCCTGTCAATAAAATTTAATTTAACATTTAGATTTCAATAACTAATTGTTTTTTGGAATTTATTTCAACAAGAACACCTTCTTTAATTGAAGATAGGTTTGCAAAAGCATCCAACAAAATTGGAATATTATATGCCATACCTAAAATCTGAAGAGAACTTTCAAATTCAGATCCCTCCATAACGATTCCATTTATATAACGTAAATAATTTGTGTATTGTTGTTTGAAAGTTTGTAAAACAATGACTTTTCCAGTCAAATCTTTAGTCTTGAGATCATTTTCATCTCGAATATGAACAATTTGACCGGTTGCACTTCCTTTACAAACAGCTCTTCCTGCAATTGAAGATTTCCCAATTGTCTCAACCCTTATCATATTTGTACGTCCTTTTGCTCCTAAGGGCAAACCAGCAACAATGACAACCATATCATCTTTCTTTAGCAAGTTTTCATCCTCACAAATTTTTAAAGCGTGAGAAAGCATGTCCTCAAAATCAATTTCTTCTTCGATAAGATAAGGAAAAATTCCCCAATTAAGAGCAAGTTGATTATAAATTTTTTCATTTGGTGTGAAAGTATAAACAGGTAATCCCGGACGTAGTTTAGAAATTTGTTGTGCTGAATAACCGGAAGTAGAAAAGACAATGATTGCAGCAGCTTGGCTTTGAGTCGCTGTTGCAACTGCATTGTAACTAATAATTGTAGTTAAATCTCTTGAATCCATAAGTCTTCTACTTTTATGATAAATTGCTGAATAGTCAAAAGATGCTTCAACTTTTCGAATAATTCTTTCCATTGTTCTTACAACTAATGCTGGAAAATTTCCGACAGCCGTTTCACCCGACAGCATGACTGCGGAAGTTAAATCGTAACAAGCATTTGCAACATCTGAAGCTTCGGCTCTTGTAGGAACTCGATTATCTATCATTGATTCCAACATTTGTGTTGCCGTTATTACCGGTTTTCCACTTAGATAACAATTTCTGATAATCTTTTTCTGCATTATTGGAACTTCTTCAAGTGGAAGTTCAACTCCTAAATCACCCCGAGCAACCATTACTCCATCAGAATAGCGAATAATTTCATCTAAATTATTAATTGCAAATTTATTTTCAATTTTTGAAATAAGCTTAATGTTTGCATCCATGTCAACTTCACGGATAAGTTGTTTCACTTGAAAAATATCATCGGAACTTTGAACAAAAGATAAAGCAATATATTCAAGATCATTTTTTACTGCATACGTAATGTCATGAATATCTTTTTCAGAAAGGAAATCTAAATCATAATGTAAATTCGGAATGGAAAGATGAGCTTTAGGGCGAAGAGCTCCATTATTAAGAATTTCAACATGTATTTTTTCACTATCAATTTCTTTCACGAGCCCCTCAATAAATCCATCCATCAATAAAACACGACTCCCAATTTTTACAAGTTTTGGTAGGTCTGGAAGATTTGTGTAAAAGTGAAGATTTTCGGGAGAAATTTTATTTTCAAGATCCTTTTTTATATAACTTGAAATTGTAATAATATCACTTTTTTCAAGCTTAACTTTCTCTTTATGACCATAAATTCGCACTTCAGGACCTTTTGTATCTAACATTATTGCAAGAGGAATATTCATTTCCCTTCTTATTTCTTTCACATTTTTTATCAACACATCTGCATCATCTAAATTCATATGAGAGAAATTTAATCTGATAACATCCATTCCCTCAGAAATTAATTCTTTTAAAATCTTTTTATCTTTTCTGAAATTACTTAAAGTACCAACAATCTTAGTTTTTGTCTTAAACATAAATACCTCTTTTAATATAATTTAAGTTTAAATTCTGTTAAACAACGTCAATTTTGAAATTACAATTTATTTTGTGTTGAATCCTTCAAAAAGTACAAAATTTTGTCAACGTGAAAATTTCTTGGAAATCAATTTCTTTTACTAAATACTGAATATTATGGCACTGTTAAGAAATATACTTTGCAAATTAGTATCTGAATGAAAAGAATTTTTTAACCTTGAAGGACCGATGATCATAAAGAAAAGATTAATTGAGAAATTATTTGTTTCCCAGCTTCATAGAAGCGATATCTTTGTAGCCCAATACGTTAGCATTGGGTAAAGAAAAAAGAGAATTAAGCTACAGCAAGTGTGAAGCGAGAACAAAAGCCTGTGCTCCCAAAAAAAACGAAGTTCCTGCAAAAACTGAGTTTTGAGTTACCACAAGGAATAAAACGGGTACGTTTAAAACGAGTACGTTT
>JAOZMQ010000251.1:0-1596 GCA_029934195.1 Candidatus Cloacimonadota bacterium
ATTAACTGTAACAATTACAATTATCCATGCTCCAGATGAAACAACAGTAACACTGAATGAGGGTTGGAACTTGTTTGGCGTACCAGGCTATCCAATAGATAATTCAATTAATGGAGTTTTAGGTAGTTCTTTAGACCCAATATATACAGACCCATTAAATTCAACTATTCTTGAATATTTTGAAAGTTCTACTCTTTATGGAATTCCTACAAATTTTGAAACAGGAACTGGATATTGGGTTAGAAATCTTAATGGTGAAGACGTTAATCTTAACATAAGTTCTTATGTTTATCCAAGAGAAGAGAGCTATTCTCTTTCTGTTAATGGTTCAATTCCATTAAGTAGTGCTCGTGGTTGGCATATGATAGCTAATCCTTATGATGTCTCTGTAAGTGTAAATGATGGAGCTTATATTGATTCGACAGAATTTCATGATGTCTTTTATTCTTGGGACACAAATATAAATAACTATGGGGTGCATAGTATAGCTAATCTTGAATTACAAGCTGGCGAAGCTATTTGGATTCATGCAATTACAGATGGAGCAACTATTACTTTCAATTATCCCGATGGAGCAACAAGAAATATTCAAAGACCACAAACAAAAAGATATGATTGGTCTATCAATGTAAATGCAGAAGCTGAAAATTCAGCTGATAAAGGTAATGTTCTTGGTATCAATGAAGTAGCTCAGATTGGAATTGATAACAATGATGTTATTAGTTTGAATTCACCTCTTACTGATAATGAGCCAAAAACAGAAATCTATTTCTTAACAGATGAAACAAAATTCAATATCAATATTCAGAATGAACAGGATGTAAATAGTTGGAATCTCATTGCAAAAACTAATGAAACTTCTGCAACTATTACTTGGAATCTTGATTCAATTCCTGAGAATTTGGATGTGATGTTGATTGCTGAAAACGGTAACATTTGTGATATGAGATCAGAAAATTCAATTGTTATAGAAAATGGAACTTATGAATTTGAAATTCAAGTTGGTTCTGCACTTTCCGTAACTCCATCTACACCGGATGTTCCGGTTTATTATCTTGCACAGAATTATCCAAATCCATTTAATCCTGATACAAAAATCAATTTCTCAATTGATGAAGAAAATGCAGGTTTAGTAAAGTTGGAAATCTTCAATGTGAAAGGTCAAAAAATTTCTACTTTAATTAATGAAAATCTGGAATCCGGAATACACTCTATAACTTGGAGTGGAACAAATCAAAATGGAAACTCAGTTTCCAGTGGTTTGTATCTGTACAGATTAACAACTGAAAAACAAACAACAACAAAACGAATGATGTTGATTAAATAAACTTCATTCAAAATATAGAAAGCGAGTCATAAAGGCTCGCTTTTTTTTTGGGAATGCAAGCATCTTGCTTGCTATTTCACCTGCTCGAAGCAGTCGTTCCCATTTTACTTTTCGGAAAAGTTTAATATACTTTTCAGCTATACTAACATCTAAACGAAAAAGGAATTTTCAACCATGAAGGAAATGAAGTTAATGAAGAAAGATTAGTTGGGAAATTCTTTATTCTATAGCTACAGAGTAGCGACATCTTTGTAGCCCAATGCGTTAGC
>JAOZMQ010000251.1:1696-2977 GCA_029934195.1 Candidatus Cloacimonadota bacterium
ATGCGTTAGCATTGGGTAAAGATAAAAAGGAAAGTAAGCTACAGAGTAGCGACATAAAAAAAATTTAGAAAAAATTAGTTTTCGTTCACATACTATACTACAAAGAAATTGGTTTTTTCTTTTTACACAGAGGAGAACGGGTAACTTCTGGAGGAAGAGAAATTAATGTGACCAATTATTTATTTCATTATTAGACAAAAAGGAAAACAAAGAAATGACAGAAAAGAAAAGTTCTTTTAATATCTTGGAAAATCAGATTATCAATAAAAGATACAAGATCATTAAACTAATCGGAACCGGAAGTTTCAGTTCTGTTTTTCGTGTATTTGACCAAAAAATGCAGATGGAAAAAGTTCTAAAAATACTTGCTAAAGGAACTGACAGAGCTTTTCTTTCTTCTGATTTGTATGAAGAAGCAAGAATACTTGCACAACTCAATCATGAAAATATTGTTCGGATTTACGATTTCAATGATGAAAGTGAATTTATTTTTCTTGATATGGAATTTGTTGATGGTAATAATTTGAGGGAATATCTTAAAGAGCATAAGATCTCCAAAGAAAAAAGTATAGATTTGGCAACAGACATTTGTAAGGGCATGATTGCTGCTCATGAGAAAAACATTATCCATCAAGATATAAAGCCGGAAAATATTCTAATTGATAAGAACGAGAAAGTAAAAATATCTGATTTTGGTATCGCAGAAAATATGCAAAAAAGTAAGTTACATAAACAACAAATGGGAACTTATGCTTATATGTCTCCAGAAAAACTTCATAATGGAGAGACTTCTATAAAGTCAGATATCTTTGCGTTTGGTGTTCTTTTCTATGAAATGTATTTCCATAAATATCCGTTTATTTCTGAAGCTGATGGAAAACCTCAATATAAAATTCCCAAAAATATTCTTAAATCAAAAAAAGCAATTAATGCTATAATTGCAAAATGTTTATCGTTAGAGCCTGATGAAAGATACGAAAGTTTCAATCAGATTTTATTGGATATTCAAAATTTAAAATTACAAAAAAAAGGAATCTTTGAAAATTTTATCAATAGAGGAAAATCTATTCCAATAGAAGTTTTTCAAGAAATAAAAAGAGATTTACTTTTTCTTGGGATAATTCTAATTTTGTTGTTAGGAACTCTTCCTTTTTATTTGCAATCCATAAGAGAAGTTATTAGAGAAAATGAAAAAATTCAAGTTGATTCTGTTCCTCTGAAAATTTCAGTTAATATGATTCCAAAAGGTTTTGTTCCAAATAAACTTGAATTTGAGAAAGA
>JAOZMQ010000251.1:2987-5021 GCA_029934195.1 Candidatus Cloacimonadota bacterium
TATGATTTAGAAGGAAATGAAGTTTTCAATATGATTTATAATAATGAGCCAAAATTGGAATTAGAGCTAATAGGAAATAAAATCATTCTCAATAATGCGATAATCGGGATGATAATTAATTCTCCAAAAGATTTCCCTTTACCACAAAATCTATCTTATTTGAGATTAAATATTCCATTTACACGTGAAAATCTTAATCTACTCAATAGGCAAAATCTCTCAATAAATATGAGCGAAAATTTAAAAGATTCATTATTGATGAATTTACCGGAAACTATTATCTCATTGAATTTGCAAAATAATATCCATATCAATAGAGATTCAAAATTACTTCGTTTTCCCAATTTGCAAAATCTAATAATCTCAGGTATTCCAAATTTATCACTTAAAAATCTTTCAGTTAATCAAAAACTTACAAGTTTAAATCTTTCAAAAATATCTCCTTCAAATTTTATGGATGTAAATAAAATTCTTAGCTTAAAGAATCTTGATTTATCTAATAACAGCTTATCAGAAATTTCTATGATAAAAAACTTGAAACAACTGGAAAATCTTAATATCGAAAATAATGACATCTTTCAAATTAAGGATTTTTATGGTTTTCCAAAACTTAAATTGGTTAATCTTGCTGGCAATCTGAGAATTAAACAGCAAGAAATTGATAGATTAGACAAATCTCTCAAAAAACATAGAGTCAAATCAATAAGATATATCCAACATAAAAGAGAGAATTCCAGTTTTGTTTCAAAAATTAAGTACCTTTTATTGCTTCTATTTATAGTGGCAATTGTTTTGCTATATAGAATTTTGCAAAGAATAATCAAAATGAAGCACAAGATTGACAATAGAAACCCTCTGCCTAAAAAAAAAATTAGCAACGATCACGATTTTAGAATCAATCAAATTATCACAAAATTACAGACTAATATTGCTCAAAATCAAATTGTATACCCTCTTGATGATTGTGCTTTAAAACTTTATTGTTCACTTAATAAAAAACAAAAAGCTCAAAAAAAGATTAGAATCATCAAGAAAATTATTGATAAAACAATCAATGAGAGTATTAATAATCATCTTCAAATAATGGAATTTGAACCTGCATACTTATTATCAAATAGATATTATCTTCTTTCTAAAGATAAAAAAATGAAAAAGAAAGCAGATTCAATAAGCAAAAAAATGCAACATATTAGTGAGATAAAATTTATCAAAATCAAAGGTGGCTCATTTCAGATGGGAGATTTTAGCTTTCATCCTAATAAGAATTCCTTGCCGGTTCATACTGAAAAAGTTGAAGATTTTAATATTTCAGAAACAGCAATTACCAATAAACAATTCTGTGATTTTTTAAATGTAATTGGAGAAAAGGAAGTTCTATCTTCTGGAATTATTAAAATTGAGAGTATCTATTGTAAAATTGAATTAAAAAATGGAATCTTCTATCCGATATTTCCTTATGAATCATTTCCGATAATTGAAGTAAATTGGTATGGAGCTGTCAGTTTTGCAAAATGGATTGGTGGGAAATTACCATCGGAATCAGAATGGGAATTTGCTGCGAGAAATAAGGGCGATAAGATTCATTATAGTTTTGGAGATGTTGCTGATCCTAAGAAAGGAAATTATTTATTATCTCAAGATGATGAAAGATGGCATTCAATTCGTTCTGTAAAAACATATCAATCCAATAGTTTAGGTTTATATGAAATGAGCGGTAATGTGATGGAATGGTGCAGAACTTCATATTCAAATGGTTATGATAATATCAATGAAAAATCTGAAAAATATGTCCTCCGTGGAGGTGCTTGGTGTTTTACGAAAGACAAAATGAAAAACTATTATCGAGGTTCAGCAAAAGCAAAAACACGTAATAATTATATTGGATTCAGAGTAGTAAAAGATCCAGAACACTTGAACTCATAGATTTTAAAATGACACCAATTCCCAAAATAGTCTTCTGCTTGATTGATTTCTCTTAGGCACAAAAGAAATGAGATTTTTGTGAAAAGATTGTGAAAGAGTGTGGTTCAATTA
>JAOZMQ010000252.1:0-4184 GCA_029934195.1 Candidatus Cloacimonadota bacterium
TATTTATTTTTCAGCTTCATAGAAGCGACATCTATGTAGCCCAATGCGTTAGCGCTGGGTAAAGAAAAAAGAGAATCAAGCTACAGAGTAGCGACAAAAAAAGAAAATTTAGAAAAAGTTAGTTTTCGTCCAAGTAATAAATAAAGAAGATCAAAAAAACCGACCTCGAAAAAAGCTCATATAAGCCTGATCTCAACAAGAGGAGAGTACAAAAGTCTATCAATTTTCAGGTGAATTTTCAAAAAGCAATTAAATCAACAAACTCATTAATCCGAAGGATTTTTATGTTTTAGAGATAGGTTTTAACCTATCGGAAAGAAAGTAGAATTTCCTTTCTTGTAACAGCCACGCCACAATGCTAAAAAATTTTAACCCACAAAAAACATGAAACCGACTTCCAAAAATAAAGAGCGGAAACCATTTTGTAATTTTATAGGGATTAATTTAATTATATTTGTACCTATGAACTACATATTTTTTTTATTTTTTATAACAGGCTTAATATTTTTTTATAGAAAACTTTTGACATTATTAACAAAAAAAAACATTTTGACAAACCTAATATAAAAATAGGATTTATCAAAATTACAAAAGAAATTAGAAAAAGTAAATATATGAGTAGTTTTACTCATTTTGAGGTTAATGAAACTTTATGAAAAAAAATTAAGCATAAAGTTTGTAACAAAGGAGAAATTATGAAAAAAGTTATTTTAATGGTTTTAGGTATTTTAATGATTAGTAGTTTGGCTTGGGGACAAGAAATTTTGACAAATGGTACATTTGAAAATTGGGATTCAACTACGTCTCCAACAGACTGGACACATGTTGAGAATATAACTCAAGAATCAACTGCGGGATTAGTGCATAGCGGAACTTATTCTGCAAAACATATAGGGGGTACAAAAGATTTAGGACAAACAGTGACCGGTATTGTTAGTGGTGATGAATATACTATCACTCTTTGGTATAAAGTAACTGCTGGTGATGCTACGTCTGCTAGAATATGGAGCTATTGGAAGAACGGGACAAATAATTTAAATGATAATGCAAGTGAATTACGCGGTCCAAACAACTCTTATTTTAATAATAATGGAGGAGTGTGGACTGAATATACTGTTACTTTGAATGCCCCTGCTACAGCAGATGGATTTTATTTTGAAGTGAGAACGTATTCTGGTGCAACAGTATATTGGGATGATTTTTCACTTTTTCATACTTCAGCTTCATCAGCAACAATAACTTTAACCCCAACATCATTAGATGGTTTCACTTATATTGTTGGAAACGGTCCTTCCGCAGAACAATCTTTTACAGCTGAAGGAAGTAATTTAGATGCTGATATTTCTATCACTCCGCCTACTAATTATGAAATATCTACAGGGACTGGTGGGGCTTTTTCAGCTACAAATCCTATTACATTAACCCAAAGTGGTGGTTCTGTTAATTCAACTACAATTTATATTCGATTAAAAGAAGGATTGGGTGTTGGCAATTACAATGGTGAAAATATTACTGCAAGTTCAACAGGTGCAGATAATAAAACAGTAACTTGTAGTGGAAGTGTAACTTCACCAGACAACCCCGGAAATTTCTCATCAACAGCTTTTAGTGCTACGCAAATTGACTTATTATGGACTCAAAATAGTAGTTCTGACAATGTAATGGTTGTTTATGATGAAGATGGAACTTTTACAGATCCGGAAAATGGAACTGCTTATTCTGTCTCTTCCACAGCTTGTGGTGGAACAGTAATTTATAATGGAACAGACCAAGCATATAATCATATAGGTTTATCAGCAAACACAACCTACTATTATAAAGCTTGGTCAGTTGATGGAGATGATAACTATTCAAGTGGTATAACAGATAATGAAACAACGCCCAAAGAAGAACCATCAAATCATGTAACAAATTTTTCGGTTACTGCAGATGGAAATAGTAAGATTGATTTAAGTTGGACAGCAAACGATGGAACTGTTGTTCCTGACGGATATTTAATTAAAGCCTCTACTTCCGATAATGTAAGTGAGCCACTAGATTTCATAGTGGTTAATGATGATGCTACAATAGGAAATGATAGCGGAGCAAAAAACATAGCTCACGGAACAAATCTATATGAGTGGACTGGACTTGATGCAGAAACTACATATTATTTCAAAATTTATCCATATACAAATTCAGGGAATAATATTGATTATAAAACTGACGGTACTATTCCTAATGGGAATGCAACTACAGATGCAGAACCGGACACTCCAGCATTAATTATTTCTGAAGTAGCTGACCCAGGTGATGATTGGACGGGAAGATTTGTAGAAATTTATAATAATAGTGGAAGTTCAGTTGATTTCAGTTCAACTACTTGGTATCTTTGTTTCCAATCAAATGGGAGTAATTGGACAGACGCACAATTATCTGGTGTTATAGTATCAGATGGTTGTTTTGTTTTCTCATATGAAGATGCAGCTGATTTTAATACTATTTATGGTGTTAATTCAGATCAAAACCATGGGAATTTTAATGGAAATGGTGATGATGGTTATTTTTTATACTTCAATGGTGATCATACTACTGGTACTTTGATAGATGCTTATGGGGTTATTGATGAAGATGGTACCGGTAAAGATTGGGAATATGAAAATTCTAGAGCTGTTCGATCTGGCGTAACTAAAGGTAACGCAACTTGGACAGCTTCTGAATGGACAATAACTTCAGCAGATGTTGCTGATTGTACTCCTGGTGAATTAGATGATGGCCAAACCCTTCCAATAACTCTCTCAACATTCTCCGCTTCTGTTAATAGTAAAAATTTTGCACAAATAGACTGGATTACAGAATCAGAGACAGATTTATCACATTTTTCTATTTATAGAAATGAGAGTGAAGATTTTGCTTCAGCTGATTTCATCTCAAATATTGAACCAAAGGGCGGATCAAATTTCACTCCTTATTCATATCTTGATAAAGCAGTTGAACAAGGTAAAACTTACAATTATTGGTTAGAAATTCAAAATCTTGATACTACAACAGAAGTATTTGGACCAAGAACTGTTACTTTACTAGAAGATGTTGTACCTGGAGACGATGTACAATTATTTATCACAAAGCTAAATAACGCTTTTCCAAATCCATTTAATCCTAACACAACTATTTCATTTGAATTAGCAATTGCTTCTGATGTTATTATTACAATATATAACAATAGAGGTCAGCTTGTTAAAACATTTGATCTTGGTTTTGTAGAAGATCATTCTAACTCTTTAGTATGGAATGGCAAAGATGAAATTGGTAATGATTGTTCTACAGGAGTCTATCTTTACAAACTCGAAACAAAAGATTCTATTCTAACAAATAAAATGATTTTAATGAAATAAAAATAAATCAGAAACTTACAACAAAGATTTTACTTTGTTTAAATTTAAAAAACGACATCGCAAGGTGTCGTTTTTTGTTTACACAGAGTGTCTTATAGACGGAAAAAATAAAAGAAATCCTGAGACATACTTACCGGAAAAGAGACTTGCCTTAAGTGATTTTTTCTTTTCAAAATCATCTTGAGATAAGTCGGATAGAGTAGTAAATTGTGAAAAACTATTTGATAGATTGACAGCATTGATATACCAATCAAGATTTGACTTTATACAAGGTTAAAAAGTTTCTCAAGTTTGGCTTGACTTTTTTAATCTTGGTTTATATCAAATGTTTTACAGAAGGAAATTTTAGTAATCTTTTATTACTATACAAACGATTTAAAGAGAGGTTATTATGAAACATCAGATTTTTTTAATTATTTTTTTAAGTAATATTCTTATTGCTAACGCACAAAGTGATTTTGAAAAATTTCAGTTACAACAAAATCAAGGATTTGATAATTATTCTCAAGAAGAAATGAAAAGAGAAAAGGATTATATTGCTGAGCAAGATTCACTTTTTATTCAATATAAAGATCAGATTGAAAAAGAATGGAATGAATTTAAAGAATCTTCAATAACTGAATGGGTGACATATACCAAGGATTTCAAAGGGAGAAGTCAAGTTGATTTTGAAGAAGGAGAAATAAAAATAGCAGCTGTTGTTGAAAAAAACATTGCAAAATCTGAAGAGAAAGCAAAAGAAATTGTAAAAAAAATGATAATAAAAATTATGTCAGAAAAAGATGATTCCGGTTCTATTATTCTGTCAGA
>JAOZMQ010000252.1:4194-5006 GCA_029934195.1 Candidatus Cloacimonadota bacterium
TCCAATTTCTACTGAAACTATTGATAATGATAAAGTTAATGAAATTGTTGAAAAAATTATTACTACCGGTGAAAAAACTTCTGTAATTGGTAAAGATGAGAAAAAAAGGGATAAATTTGAAGTTTCTCTAAAAATGGTTCCTAATCACATAAAAATCAGATCTGAAAAATATCAGCCAATAATCGAAAAATTTTGTAAAAAATATAATGTCGAACCAAAAGTAGTTTTTGCAATTATCCATACGGAATCATTCTTTAATCCCAAAGCATATAACCGACATGGAAATGCTTATGGTATGATGCAAATTGTTCCAAAATATGCAGGTCGTACTATGAATAATGTAATTTTTAATAGAAATTCTAACCCAACGTCAGACCAATTATTTACTGCTGAAATTAATCTGGAAATGGGAATTGGATATATTCGGTGGTTAGCAGATAATAAATGGAATAAAATCAAAAACGAAACAAACCTTTATTATTGTATTATCTGTAGTTACAATGGTGGTCCCGGTACTATTTATAAAGCAATGACCGGAAAAATGCGTAAAATCCCTCAAAAAGATTGGGATAAAATGATATCTGATCTTAATTCAATGGATAGCGATAAATTGTATGAACATTTAAAAGTTAAGGTTCCATTTAAAGAAACAAGACATTATATTAAACTCGTACGCGATAGAATGGAAAAATTCTACAATTCTCTTTAGGGAGTTGGTAAAATAAAAACCAAAAAAACGTACTCGTTTTAAACGTACTCGTTTTAAACGTACCTGTTTTATTCCTCACGAAGCAGTGAATTCGGTCTTTTTT
>JAOZMQ010000253.1 GCA_029934195.1 Candidatus Cloacimonadota bacterium
TTAATTTAGTCTGAAAGACTTTTGTTGTTTTAGCGATGGATTTTAATCCATCGGTGATTGTGTCAGCGAATAGTTTTCGTAGCTTCCAAAATGTTTTCATCTTCACATTCTTCAAGTCCATTATAAATTGTTTTATTTTTGTGATGTTCCTCTTGATTCTCGATGTATTGTTTAATAAAAGGAACATTTTTGGGTGATAAAGTTAGAACTCCGTAACCATTTTGCCAGTATAGAATATCATCTCCACCCAATTCTTTGTTTACGAAATATGATGATGAACCTTTAATCAGTTTTACAGCCTCAGATATTGAAGTTTTTGGAGGAATATAAATTAACAGATGAATATGATTTTCAATTCCCCCAATTTTATGAAGAAAAAAATTATGTCGTTTACATTTGTTTTCTATAAAATGCCAAACCTGATTACGAAGCTCTCGATCTTTCAGATACGGTTCATTTAATTTTGTACGAAATACAATGTGATAATAAATTGATTTAAACGATCTGCTAGACATTTGATCTCCTTTTGGTGCTGATGATTAATGGCTTAATATTGCAATTACAATTGTAATAGCAATAGGTTAAAACCTATCGCTGAAACATTTAAAATCCTTCGGATTAATTTAGTCTGAAAGACTTTGATTGTTTTAGCGATGGATTTTAATCCATTAAGAATTAAAATATTTCACAAGATTTCTCAATTGGTAATACTTTAGAAATGTCAAACCCTGTTTCTGTATTGTAATAATCAGCAATTCTATCAAACCTAAGATGATAAATTCCTGTATTATGTTCAATGGGTAAACATTTTTTGGGAATATTAATAATATATTCGGCAAGATTTTTTCTTGATTGTTTTAAAAGAACATTTTTTTCAAACCCATTTTCCATTTCAAGTTTATCTTGATAATCTAACCATATCTTCTTTGTAATTTCATCAATCTCCACAAAAATTGAAGAAGAATAATCATTATTGATAATATTCAATTCAAGTTTTTCTTTACCGTCTTGATATTCCAATTCCTTGATTTTCTCAAGAAGCAAATCTGAAGATCTTTGAGAACCTCCGTTTTTTATCTCTTTAAAATACTCATAAGCCAAACTATAAAATTCTGATTCGTGAATAATAGTTTTACTTTCCAAAACCTTTTTTGTCTTTTGTTTCAGAAAATCTTTGTAAATTCCAGAAGGTGTCCAATTATTTGAATCTTTTAGAGAATACAAAATAACTTTTCCTTTTACTTCATTTCTACTTTCACGATTACAACGCCCACAAGCCTGAAAGATGTTATCCAATGGAGCAAAATCTCTCACGACAATATCTAAATCAATATCAACACCAGCTTCCACAAGTTGAGTTGAAACAATAAGAATTGGTTTATCTTTTGTTCTATTCTTAATTTTTTCAATTCTCTTTAATCTATCTTTCGGAATGATATGAGATGACAAAAACAGAATTTTATGAGAAATATCTATTTTTGATAACGTCTCAAATAACTCTTTTGCGGAACGGATTGTATTCATTATAAACAGAATATCTTTTTGGGGATTATCAAAAGCCAAATTTACGGCAGAATTACAAAAGTCTTCCCAATCCATTTTTTCATTATTCAAATTTGAAACATCTAATTCAATTCTATTTAATGACTCAAATATTTCTTTTTTATTGGAGACCAACTCTTTTATTTCATTATCGTTTTCAGAAAAAATCAATGGCATTGTTGCTGTAACCAATATAATTTTTGAGTCTAACCATTCTGCTGTTTTTGATAAGATGGTTTTAATCAAACTCCAATATTCGTGAGGGATTGATTGAATCTCATCAAGTATAATAACTGCATTACTGAAACGATTGAATTTTCTTAAACTTGAATTTTTGTATGAAATAAGAGAATAGAGTAATTGGACAAAAGTAGTAACTGTAATTCTACTTTCCCAACCTTCAATTAAATGTAATGCTTCATTTGGAGAATATTCTTTAATAACATTTTCTTCTTTTACTGTTTTATAAAAAATATCTGTTAAGTAGTGATGTTTTAATAAGATACTTGAATCCTCCGACAAATTAGCATATTGTCTAATTTCATCAAATACATTATGGGTTTGATCAATTACCGAAGTAAATGGTAAGCAATAAATGATATGGTCGAGCCCAAATTTTTCACAAAGTTTAAGAGCAGCATTAAAGGAAGTAATTGTTTTTCCTGAGCCTGTTGGAATATTTATTGATAAAATTCTATCGGTCATTTTTAAAGAATCAATGGATTTTTCAACAGAATTAAAAGCATTTTCTCGAATCTTGTTGATTGGATTTTCGAGTTTATTAACAAACTTGTTTTTGAATAAATGAACATCAGCAGTTCTTAATATTTCCGAATCAATAATTTTATAATCTCTCAATATAGCATCTGTTTTATCTGCTTGCAATAAAATGGAATATAAAAGATTGAGCAAAAAATAATGTTCTGTAGAAAAATCTCTTACCAATCGTTTAATTTTTCTTGGAGTTCTTGGTTGAAAGAATTTTATTGTATTTATTATAAATTCTTTATTTAAGAATTCGTTATAATCTTGCTCACAAACAATATGTTGAAATTCATTATAATTGAGATTATTTATTTGCAATTTAACATTTTCTAAATCATTTTCGCTAAAGATTAAAAGATTCTTAAAATTTTCTAAATTTCCATGATGCTTTCTTACAATAATTAATCCAAAAATTTGCAGAATTATATTTCCGGAAAGTTTCTCTTTTAGAATTCCGAAAGTTAGGAGTGAAGAAATTAAGCCGTGACTTCTTTTTTTTCTGCTACTCTCAGTTGAAGAGTCGTCAAGATTTGAAATATAGTTTTGGAAAAAAGATGTTGCTTTTCCAAAATCGTGAAAGAGAGAAGCTACCGAAACAACTTCTCTCAATTCTTCACGATTAAAATTTGGGAAATCAAATTTTAACTTATCAAATAGTGAAAGCGCTCTATCTTGAACTCCCAAAATGTGTTCTTTCAAAAGCCTGTCTGGATGAGATTTCAGTTTATAATGGAATGATATAATCTCCTCCTACTTTGATTATATTGTTTAAAATAGCTCGAATCGGTTTACCATCACTGTCAAACAAATATTCAGCATATTGCTCAACAATTCGGCTGTTATCCGACTGCATTCTCACCGGAATATTATTAACAAATATTTTGCGATTTTCAAAATCAATTTCACCATTTTCCACTATTAAGTTTTTTGGAATTACAGAATTTATATTATAAAATTCATTATTTGAATCAACTGATTCTTCTTCAAAAACACCAGCAAATTTAAAATCAGCAATATTCCATGCCAAACCTAATGATACAGTGTAATAAGATTCGTGATTTTCTAGATTATTAACGAGTTTGCGGAAATTACCATCATCATTCCATGCAAACCAAATCCTAAATTTCCCATCTTTGATAAATTCCATTGTCGTTTGTTTATGTGCCTCAAACCGATAAAAATGTTTGAAACTTGTTGTCTTTAGCGTATTGAAAGGAATCACCACCTTCTTGATAGTTTCACTAATACCAATTGCAAGCCGATATGACTCCTTTGTGAATTTTTCCCAATACTCATTTTTATCCAATCCGACAATTGCCGAAATCAATCCAATTATTGCTGTACCTGTGGGCATACTGAATGTTTGAGGAGACATTGTTGTAAACGGTTTTTTGAATTGAGCATAATCTGCCCAGATGTCAAATACCACAAATTTCATAATAACTCCTACAGATTCAGTTTTTCCCAATCTGATGGGATCTCAATTTTCAAACCGCTATCCATAAAATATTCAACTGATTCGATATGACTCTCATTTTCAGATAATGCAGATAACAAATCTGTTAAATCAATTTTAAAATCTTTGATACTTCTAATTTTTAACTCATTATCGAAATTGGTAAGTTTTATCTTTTTATCCAAATCACCAATAAAAAAGTTGGGAGTTTTGTAATTAACTTTTATTAATAGTCGTGGCATCTGTCCAAATTTACTTCTACTGATTAGGTTTTTTATTCCTAACCACATTCCTTCCAAAAGCAGTTGTTCATCATCGGTTGTCATTTTTGTATGTTTTGCCGCATTTTGATTTATGATTCCGTGAAATGCGATGAAGGAATAAGGTAAGATGTATTCTTCACGAAATGTCTTTTGTGTTTTTCCGGCAGTAGATGCAAAAGCCCCAGTTCCCTGAATATGCCTCATCTCTACCTTGTGTAATGATCTTCCTATTTTGAATTGAGTTGGTCCTGTAAATGTAATAGAAGCTTTATCAAGTGGAATTACACCACCGAACATTCTAATATCAATACATTGATCCAAAATAGTATTCAAATCTTTTTTAAAATCATCAGCTCTCTCTTTTCCATCTTGCAACCCTCCTTTTTCAGTATTTTTTTTGCTCGGTTTTTCTCGAACAAAAATATCCTTTCCGTTTTCTCCATTATAGCCTTTATATTCGAATAAATAATCCCGGATTGTTCTTTTCAAGCGTACATCAGTTACAAAATTAATGCTCGATTCTTCATCAATTCTTGGTTTGTTTTCATCCAACGGATCTCCGTTAGGATTTGCATCGGTTACATCATAGCAAAAAAGTAATTCACTACGGTTCTTAATAATTTCACTCATCATCTTCTCCTTTTTCTCTTTTTTCATTTTTAAATTGTTTATTAAGATTCATTCCCATTGCAAAATAGAAACTTATTTCATCTACACTTTGTTTTTTAAGCTCTGGTTCTCCCGATTCCATTAAAAGCGAAATGGTTGTTTCCAAATCACGATAATAATTCGATTTGTATTGTTCCAGTTTTTCTATTGATTCCGGTAACAATCGTTTGATAACACGAGCATCCAATTTCAGCCCGTTCAATCTGCTTCTAAATGGTGTTGCTTTGCGATCTTGATATTGAACATCCATCACGTTTTGAGCCAAAACTCCTGTT
>JAOZMQ010000254.1 GCA_029934195.1 Candidatus Cloacimonadota bacterium
TGTAGCCCAATGCGTTAGCGTTGGGTAAAGATAAAAAGAGAACTAAGCTACAGAGTAGCGACAAAAAAAGAAAATTCAGAAAAAGTTAGTTTTCGTCCAAGTACTAAAAATCCCGAAGTCCCTGCAAAAACTGAGTTTTTGAGCTATCACGAGAAATAACAAAGGTACGGTTAAAAAATTAAAAAAGAATTGAAACTGGAAAGTAGATAAAAATCTATAGATAATTTCAAACTAATTTAATATGAGAAGACTATACCACTATTTGGAAAAATCCATTCCTCACTATTCGTTTTGAGAGTTACTTTATTCTTCATTTTTGTAATTTTTGGGAATTTTATATTTCCAGAAAAAATTGGTACTGGCTCAACTATTTCGATTGTACTTGGATAAATAAAACTGAGATCAACACCTTGTGTCATTTCAGTAATAAAAATAGATAATTGATGAGAACTTTTAGGGTAAAATGTTTCTGTAGAAATTGAGAATTTAACTTCTTTCCCAATAAATTTTGACAATTGATTATGAGAACAATAAATTTCAATACAACCATCTTTCATCTTTGCTTCGTGGAATAAATTAAAATCATTAATTTTTACAGAAGTGATTTTGAATTTATTCTCCTGTAAAGCAAAATGTTCATCTAAAAGCCATCGGTATTCTACATCAGGTCGCAGAAGATATTTTTCAAGAATAGAAGAAGAATTTGCACAGGCAACTATAAAATAATCATTTTGCAATATTTTATTGAAAGTTAGTGTTGTTTTAGTATGATAATAATGTTCATTTTGCGAGAGATTTGTATTTGAAAATTCGATTGTATGACAAAAATTCTTTCTATAAAAAATTTGTTTATCTCTGTCATAAAAGAACTTTTTTAGAATATTATTATAGATTATTTCTGAAATTTCGCTACCTTGCATTCTTTGATTAAGTGCAGCTTCAATTACTCTATTCAATTTTTTATCAGAGAAATCACTGGAAATAAAATCCCGTCTTGCAAGAGAAGTTGTATAAATAAGCTTGTTATTCTTAAAATAATATCTTTTTGCCCTTCTACCAATTTGACAAAGTAATTCGTAAGGAGAACCATTAAAAAGTAAAGCTATATTCTCTACTCTCAAATCGTTTATCTCTCCAATCAAAACAACTTCGTCACCGATTTTGCAATTCGAAATATCGGTAATATCAACTGCAATCATGTCCATACTTATTTTTCCAAGAATCGGGCATTTGAATCCATTGATTGATACAAAACCTTTATTTGATAACAAGAAATCATATCCGTCAGCATAACCGATTGGAAGAATTGCATAAGTCAAATTTCTATAGGCAATAAATGTTCTATTATATCCGATAGAATTTCCCTTTTCGATTTGCTTTAAAGAACTTATTCGTGATTTGAAACTCATTACCGGTTTAAGGTTAAAATATTCTTTTTGATTATTATTTGAATAACATCCATAAGAAAGAAGCCCCAATCTTATCATATTTATCTCAGAAGGAAAATCATATAAAATACCGCTACTATTTGATATATGGACAAATTGAGGTTTAAAATTTATTTGTTTAATAATCTCTACAAACCTATTTATTTGTAATAGTGAAAATTCTTGATCAGATTCACTTGCTGCAAAATGTGAGAAAATACCTTCAATCTTTAAATTCTTTAATTCTAAAATATCTTTAATAAATGAAATTGCATTTGAAATTTCTACTCCACTTCTGCCCATGCCAGAATCAATGTTGATATGTACCGATTGAATTTTTCCTATTGGCATTGCATCATTTAGTTTTTTTGCAAAAGAAAAATCTGAAATTGTTACAGTAAGAGAGTATTCCAAAATGATTTCAATTTCACTTTCTATAGAAGGCGATAAAATAAGGATTGGAATTTTAATATTTTGGTATCTTAAAAGTGCTCCTTCCTCCACATTAGCAACTCCAAGATAATTAATTCCAAATTTAACAGCTTGTTTTGCAATTTCTAAAGCACCATGTCCATAAGCATCTGCTTTAACAATTTGCATAATTTTTGTTTGAGGATTAAGTACTTTTTTTAATTGATTGAGATTGTGAAGATAATTGTTTAAATTGATTTCAGTCCAACTTCTATCAAGAATTTTCATTACAAAATATCCTCAAGCTTAAAGATGTTTTTAAATTCAGTAGCAATTTCTACAATAAAATCATCCACTTCATTTAAGATAATTATTTCTTTTTTTCTGCTAACAGAACCATTTGAATTCAGAAGAATTTTCAGGATAGGGTTCAGTAATAACTTATGGGAAAATCCTAAAACGATACCAACTCTTCCACTATTCAATCTAACAAAACTCCCTACAGGATAAATTCCAATCATTTTTATAAAATAGCTTACCAATCTTCTGTCAAAGCGAATGTTTGATGTATGGAAAATTTTAGAAATTGCTTGTGAAGGAGCTAATGTTTTTTTATAAGTTCGAGGTGAAGTAATTCCTTCGTAATAATCACATATAGAAACAATACTGATATATTTATCAATTTGATTTTTGGATAATCGGCTTGGATAACCTGTACCGTCATAACATTCATGATGATGCTTAACAATATCTACAATTACTTTATTGGTGATTTTGTTTTGCAGGCAAATTTTCTCACCAATTACAGTATGAGTTGTCATTATATCGTATTCTTGTTTTGTATAAGAGCCGGTTTTATGAACTATTGAAAAAGGAAGTTTTGCCTTTCCAATATCGTGTAAAACCGATCCGATTCCAATCGCTTGAATTAATGAGGCATCTAAATTTAAAATCGCTCCCAACGTAAGTGCTAAAGCTGTAACATGGATACTATGTTTAAACACAAAATTTTCATTTTTTTTAAGATTAATTAGACTGAACATTGCTTGAGGGTTATGTTTTGTTTTTTCTTTCAATTCAAGAACATTTTTAATCATAGATTCTTTGTCAAAAGATTTTCCTCCACGAACTTGATTCATCATTAATTCAACAATCTTATTTGCATCTGCAAGAAGTATCCTCATTTGTGGAAGTGCAGATTTTAAATTTGAAAGGATTTTGTCTGTATTTTCGAATTCTTTTTTGACTTCGGCTTCTCTTTTAACAATTTCTTTAGGAGATTGTGAGCTAACTAAACTTTTACGATAATCAATATAAACTTCCTTTATAGCCATATCATAAAGCATTTCTATTTGTCTTTTTGATGTTAAATAATTTCCAGCAGATAAAATCTGCTTGCCGAAATTATCAACAACGTGGTTACCAAGACACATTCCGATTTTAATATCTTTTAGTTTAACTTTTATTAATTCATTTTCCATTTTCATATATGATTTTCTAAAACTCTATACATTCAAATTACTTATAAACTGAAATTAATATCTTTTAGAATTTATATTAAATTTCAATTAAAAATACTTTGCTGCAATATCGGCTAATTTTGAACGTTCACCTTTTTTTAAAGTAATGTGTCCAACGATATGTTCTGTTTTTAGTTTTTCGACAGCTCTACTCAATCCATTACTTTGGGAATCCAAATATGGAATGTCGATTTGATATGGATCTCCGGTAAGAACAATTTTTGTATCTTCTCCGGCACGTGTGATAATTGTTTTCATTTCATGAGGTGTTAAATTTTGAGCTTCATCAATAATTATAAACTGATTTGGTAAACTTCTTCCACGAATATAAGTAAGTGGTTCCAATTCTATATAGCCGAAATCAAGATAGTCATCAAGAGAAACAGATTTTTTTGTGAAATTTTTTCTGTCATTTTTATTCGTTTTTACATCTTCGTGTCCGTGTATTAATATATTCATATTATCATAAATTGGTTGCATCCAAGGATTAAACTTTTCTGATTTTGTTCCAGGTAAGAATCCCAAATCTTTACCAAGAGGAAAAATAGGACGAGAAATGATTAATTTTGAATAAATATCTTGTTCGATTACTTGTTCTAATCCGGCTGCCATAGCTAAAAGAGTTTTTCCTGTTCCAGCAATTCCAACAAGACTTACAAGACGAATAGTAGGATCCATCAATAAATCAAGAGCTAAAACTTGTTCAATATTTCTGGCTTCAATACCAAAAATAGTATCGTTTTTTTTATGTGTAAGTGAATATAATGAATTATTCTTCTTTGAATATCTAGAGAAATAGTGTTTTTGGTCATTTTCTTTAGATATTAACTTTATATATTGATTTGGATAAAAATCTCCAAATTCATTTGTAAGAAATTTCTCTTTCTCAAATTGGATAATTTTTTCATCTGAAATTATTAAATCTGACATACCGGTATATAATTCAGAAAATTCAATTTTATCATTATTATAATTCTGAGCCTTCAATCCTACAGCATCTGATTTAATTCTAACATTTGCATCTTTTGAGTTCATAGTAACTAATGCATCAGGAAATTGTTTTTGCATTAATAAAGCTGTACCAATAATGAGATTATCATTTTTATCATTCAGTTGAAAATTTTGCAAAACATCTTCGTCTTTTTTAAAAAGAACGACTTGAATCAAATTTCCATTCTCTGTTGTAACTCCATCTTTCAAACTACCATGCTCTCTTAATTCATCAAGATAGCGTCCAATTTGACGTGCGTTTCTACCTTTTTCATCCAATCCTTTTTTAAAATCATCAATTTCTTCAATTACAGTCATTGGCACAACAACCCGATTATCCTGAAAAGAAAACAATGCTCGAGGGTTATGTATGAGAACATTCGTATCTAAAACAAAAATTTTTTTCATAAGACCACCTTCTGGATTTTATAGAAAAAATCTATCGTTTTATTGTCAATTCATTCTGTATATTAAATTCTAATTAGTACTTGAACGAAAAGGATAAAAGCCACTGATTGCACGAATTAGCACGGATTTAAAAGAATAAATTCTTATTGAAATTATAATAATAATAGATAAAATAGAGAAAAAATTTATAATCATCCTACTATTTGCAT
>JAOZMQ010000255.1 GCA_029934195.1 Candidatus Cloacimonadota bacterium
AGCATCTTGGTAATATCCATTAGTCTGATTTACAGATAGTAAATCGTCACCTAAAGGAATTCTTGTTTCTGGATCTAATCCATCAATAACTCCATCATTAGAGACATAAATTTCTATAAACCAACCATCTACTGCTGCTTCGCCATCCGGTCCAATAAAATTATGGAAATTATAATTTGCATCACCTGCCCAATATTGGTGCATTACATCTTGTGAGAATAAAGGTACTAAACCCATAATCACAAATAAACTGATTACAATAATTTTTTTCATTTCTTCCTCCGTTTTTTTGTTTGAGGTTAGCAAAATTAGTTTCTGCTAACAATCGTATGCCATGCCCTCAAAAAATAAACATAACAAAATATTAGATAGTTAGAATGTGGATAATAACCTTAAAAAATAAGCTATTGCCCGCTTATGTAATTTTCATTTAATCCCAAATTATCCAAAAGGTTTGTGATTCTTTGGATACCTTTTTCTGTGACATAATAGTGTCTTTTGGTAGTTTGAATATTTTTTTTACAGGAGTATGGTTGGTAGTTTTCTCTCTCATTCTTTTCGAGGCGGAAACTGTTTTATTGGTCGTTCAAACACACAACCCCATAATAAAGAATATCCAATCCCATCCTTTTCACTTTTTTTCAGCTATTAAAAAAAACTCATAAAAGGTCAAGCTTTATTTTTTTCTGTGTTTTCCTATTATCTTCAATGTTTTGAATTAGAAATTTGTTTGCAAAGATTATTTCAAAATAATAGAGTAAGAAATGATTGGCTACTTTTCCAATAAAAGAAGAGGCAAATTCTGAGCAATATATTCGGGTTTTGCAGCATTTTCCACTACTACTAATTTATCATCATCGAGTGCATTGAGGAATTCAGCACCAATACCGGTGACAGGAAAGACCAACATTCTACAATTTTTAAACTCATTTTTACGCCTCACGGAATTCACAACAGGTAAAATTACATCTTTTCGCTCCAATAATCTTATAATTAAAATATCTGCTTTCTTTTTGTCTTTGTACCGAAACATTCTTTCCGGATCTTGAAAAGAAATAATTTCATAGTCTTTCAATTTTAGATTATTAATTAATGATCTGGAATATTCATCATCATCAGCACAAATGAAAATTGTTTTTCCTGTAAATTTTGAGGCATTCCGTTTTATTTTCAAAATAGAAGAAATCTTATTGATCAATGTATTTGAATCAATTGGTTTAAGGAGATATCCTTCAACGTTAAGTTTTGAGGCAGCTACAACATGTAATTGATTACTCGAAACAGTCATAAAAACAATTGGGATATTGGCTGTAATTCTATTCTTTTTTAATTCTTCTGCAACTTGAATTCCATCCATCTTAGGCATATTTATATCAAGTAAAATTAAGTCAGGATTATTTTCTAAAGCTAATTCAAAAGTTTCAGTACTTTTGTTTGTAGAGATTATTAGATAATCGGTCCGAGCTTCGAGAATTTCTGTGACAATATCCGTAATAATAGGTTTATCATCTACGAGTAGAATTTTTTGAATTGTATTTTCATCAGATTTATCAAATTCATCATTTTCAAGATAATTTTTGATAGCTTTTGTATGTTTGATTTTATTTCTCATATAAGGAAGATCATTTGAATAAATAAAATATTCAAGAGCAAAATTATCTAAAACTTCCTCGATATCATCATTTGTGATAAAATCTCTCAATGAATACTTTTTATCGTTATTATGGATGAAATTTGCAGAAAGACTTAATCTGTTTAAAGGTAGTTTTAATTCTATTTCATAAATAGTTGTTCCAAAATAAGTTTTCAAATGCTCAAAATATCCGGTAAACTGTATTTCTTCTTTATTTATGCCGGTTACTTTTTTATAATAATGAATATTTTTTAAAGTAAATCCTATTGTAATTTGATTTTTACTACTTGGATAAATTGTGTATGGTTGCTCTATCACTTTCAGAGTTGTTGGCAGTTCAAATTGATATGCCTTAGTTCCTTTAAAATCAACTTCTCGCATAAATGCTGTTTTGAAGCTATAATTATAATGCTGAAAATTTCTGACCTCTTCAATTTCTATTTTAATTCTTAGAAAACTCCCAATCTGATAATTATACTTCTTTGGTTCAAATTCATTAAGAATAATGAAGTTTTCTCCAACAGATAATAGAAATGAACTTACAGTAAAAGCAGGTTGAATAACGGAAAGTTTATGTGGTGTTTCCAATATTTTATTCAAAGTTTCAATCACATTTGCTTTCTTCTTTTTGCTTCCAAAAAAAAATCCCATATTAATTCCTTAAAGATATAATGAAAATGGACCCTTTATAATTGTCCAAGATAGTATTCCCTAAAAAGGTAAATAAAAGGGCAGTTTTTTCTGCCCTAAAAAGTCATTCTTTTCAAATAGAAATTTACAATCCTATCTTAAATTATAGAATGTAGATTTCCCATAAAATCTGGCAGACTCACCAAGTTCTTCTTCAATACGAAGTAATTGATTATATTTGGCAATTCTTTCACTTCTACAAACCGAGCCAGTTTTAATTTGACCTGAATTCACAGCTACAGCAAGATCTGCAATAAAAGTATCACTTGTCTCACCACTTCTATGTGAAATAACTGTTGTATAGCCAGCTGTTTTTGCCATTTCAATTGTATCTAAAGTTTCAGAAAGTGTTCCAATCTGATTCAATTTAATCAGAATTGAATTTGCTGAACCCTCTGATATCCCCCGTTTTAAACGCTCAACATTTGTCACGAACAAATCATCACCAACGATCTGAATTTTTTTCCCAAGCTTTTCAATCATCAATTTCCAACCACTCCAGTCATCTTCAGCATGACCATCTTCAATGGATACAATTGGATATTTCTTGAGAAGATCTTCGTAATAAGCAACCATTTCAGCTGAACTCAAAGAGGCATTTTCTGCTTTAAGATTATATTTTCCATTTGCATAGAATTCAGAAGCTGCTGGATCGAGAGCTATAAAAATATCCTCTCCCGGGCGATAACCAGCAAGATCAATAGCTTTTACAATCATTTGCAAAGCTTCTTCATTTGATTTTAAGTTTGGTGCGAATCCACCCTCATCTCCAACACCTGTACTATAACCATTTTTCTTTAAATAGCTTTTTAATGTATGGAAAACTTCTGAATTCATTTGCAGAGCCTGACGGAAATTCTCAGCTCCCAAAGGCATAATCATGAATTCCTGTAAATCTACATTATTATCCGCATGACTTCCGCCATTAATAATATTTGACATTGGTACAGGTAAAAGTCTGGCATTTGTTCCACCAATATAACGATATAATGGTATTCCAAGTTCATCAGCTGTAGCTCTTGCACAAGCAAGTGAGACCCCAAGAATTGAATTTGCACCAAGTTTTCCTTTATTATCTGTACCATCAAGGTCGATCATCATTTTATCAATAAATGGTTGATCTGCAGCGTCATATCCTACTAATTCAGAAGCAAGAATAAGATTAACATTTTCAACTGCTTTTGTTACTCCTTTTCCAAGAAATCTTTGTTCATCACCATCTCTTAATTCGACTGCTTCATATTCACCTGTTGAAGCTCCACTTGGAACAGCAGCTCTACCGACATAACCAGAATCAAGAGTTACTTCTACTTCTACTGTTGGGTTTCCTCTTGAATCTAAAATTTCTCTTGCATGAAGTCCTATTATTTCAGACATACTTCCTCCAATTTAATTAGTTAATTATAAATAAAGTTCATTCAAATATAAATTTATCTCTGATATATAAAAAATTATAAAATAAATGATTTCTAATTCATTATGATTAGTAAACAAATTACTTTTGAAACAAAATTTAGTAAACAAAAAATTCTGTAAATACAAATTTGTTGATTTTATGTTTAATCATTGATATTCTATATTTTAATAGTAAAGAAAAAAGTCATAATTCAGGTCGAGTTGTAAATGTTCTTTTGTTTGTGTACTAATTAATAGTTGAACGAAAACTAACTTTTTCTGAATTTTCTTTTTTTGTCGCTACTCTGTAAGCTTGATTCTCTTTTTTCTTTACCCAACGCTAACGCATTGGACTACATAAATATCGCTTCTATGAAGCTGAAAAATAAATAATTTCTCAATTAATCTTTTCTTCATGAACTTTTGCTCTTCATTGTTCAAAATCCTTTTCGTTCAGATACTAATTAGTTTTAACAAAAAAAACATCCAAAAATTAAGGATACAACATTTTTTTAGTGGATTCTTTTCTTATAAATTCAAGAGATTTTTGGAAGATGACATTTCTATCAAAATCTTGTGTAGCAACATGAAATGAATTTTTTAAATAAATTAATTGTTTATCTGATGAACCAATATTATCGAAAGTGTAAACAGAACTTATTAAAGGAATAACATGATCATCAATTGATTTGAAAAGTAAAACCGGTTTTTTTATCTTATGAAGATTATTCTTCAACAATTTTGCTAATTTTAGAAGCTCGTGAAGTGCAAAAGATGGTGTTTTATCATAAGCAATTTCTGTTTCAGAATTATCTTTTATGTCAGAAGCCACGGCAGGTAAAGATAAAAGAAAGTATTTAAGAAATGGTAAAAACAATAAACGAAAATCTTTAAAAATACAAGCATTATTAATCGCAATAACTCCAGATATTTCTTTTTCTAATGAGTTCAATAAAGCTAAAGTACCTCCCATTGAAAGTCCAAATAAAAAAATATTGTCTGTCCGATTAGAAAGTTTTTTAATTGATTTTTTCACATCACTCATCCATTCTTGATATGAGACTTTATTCATCTCTTGCCAAGTACTTCCATGTCCTGATAGCGAAGGAGCTTCAACATGGATTCCATTTTTAGCAAAGAAATCGAAAGGATAGCTCATACTTTTAGTTGTTGAAGTAAAACCATGAATGAGAATAATCCCCAGATTTTTATCTCCAATATTACTCAATGTTT
>JAOZMQ010000256.1 GCA_029934195.1 Candidatus Cloacimonadota bacterium
AACTTTTTCTAAATTTTCTTTTTTTGTCGCTACTCTGTAGCTTAGTTCTTTTTTTTCTTTACCCAACGCTAACGCATTGGGCTACATAGATGTCGCTTCTATGAAGCTGAAAAAGAAAGAATTTCCTAATTAATCTTTTCTTCATGATCTTTAGTTCTTCATGGTTAAATAATTCTTTTCATTCAGATACTAATTAATCAGCTTTATAAATAAGAACTTTTTTATTTTTTTTTCTCCAAGCCAGGTATTCTTCTTTGATCTCAACAAGCCAGAGATTTTTTCTATTTTCACTTTCAAAAGAAATTACATCAATAAAATGGATTTTACCGCTTTTTCCTTTAAAACTTTTTTTGGGTAATTCAATTTCAAGTTCATAATTCTTTTTCAATATTGTTACTTCATTAAGAAGAACTCCGGGCATTAACTCAATAATTGCACGAGCTTCAACGATACCTGCACTAACATCTCTAAATTTTATATTCATAACTTTCCTCATTATTTTTTCTTAATGTTAATTTTTTTTAAGATGATTTTCAAGTCAAATCAATTGTTGATATTTTGCAATAAAAAAAATAACAAGCAAAACAATTGACAAATGATGTACCAATAAAGTGATTGGAGAAAAAAAAGAGGTAGATGATTGAGTTTCAAACATAAAAAAAAATTAGGTCAGCATTTTTTATCAGATAAAAATATTGCTAAAAAAATTGTCAGACAGGCAAATATTCAATCAGATGAATTTATTTGGGAAATTGGACCGGGAAAAGGAATTTTGACAAATGAACTGTTGGGAAAAACAGCAAATGTAACAGCTTTTGAAATTGATAAATATTTATGGCCAATTCTACAAAATGAGTTTGGTGATAAATTAAATTTAATTAAAGAAGATGTTTTAAAATCTGATTGGAATTCATATTTTCCGGTTGATAGAAAAATCAAAATTGTGGCTAACCTTCCATACCAAATAACCTCACCTTTTCTCTTTAAAATTATTGATTTCCAAGAGCATTTTAATACTGTAATTGTAATGGTTCAGCGTGAAGTTGCTTTAAGAATAAAAGCTGGTTTAGGCTCAAAAGATTACGGGATTTTATCTTTAAAAATGCAATTCTATTTTCATACAAAATACCTTTTTACTGTTGAGCCACATGTTTTTTATCCACCTCCGCGAGTTCATTCTGCGGTCATTAGTTTAATTCCCCGATTAGACAGACCTGTATTGAAAAATGAAAAATTCTTTTGGAAAGTTGTAGAAGCATCTTTTAGTAATCGTAGAAAGATGTTGAGAAATAATCTTAAACCACTTTTGTCTGGAGAAAAATTTGGGGCACTTACGGAAACCTCACCAATAGACTTGAAAAGACGTGGAGAGTCTTTGAGTGAAGAAGAATTTATTATTCTTTATCGTCATATTTATAACCTGCAACAAAATTAGTGCATCTGAAGGTTTGTGGAATACAAGCTTTAAAAACTATCGATTCAGCAGTTCTTTGAGTAATGATTTCTCATATAGATATTGTCCAGTTGAGAATTGGGAATTTTATCATGAATCAAAATATATTTTTGATAAAGAACATGCCGGAAGTAAAGAAAAAAATACTTATTCTAATTTAA
Source organism: Candidatus Cloacimonadota bacterium (assembly GCA_029934195.1). GTDB lineage: Bacteria > Cloacimonadota > Cloacimonadia > Cloacimonadales > JAOZMQ01 > JAOZMQ01. The sequence goes on from JAOZMQ010000256.1 coordinate 1,615, forward strand.
AATGGCGACTGAGTAAAAATTATGGGATTTTTTATAACTCACTTGAATTTGGATATTTATATCAGTTTACTGAATCATCTTTTCAGGTTATTAATTATGATTTCACGCAACGACTTCGTAATACTGCTTTTACTTTTGCTTTAACACCGAGTGAATTATTTGAGGTAAAATCTAAAATTATTTATCATCACAATAGAGAAAGAGTAAACGAAACAGAGAATAATTTGTATTTGAGTAATGGAATTGGTCTTAAAAATTATCTTAGATTTTCTCGTTTAATCAATAATAACGAATTCAAATTTAATAGTTATTTTAAAAACTTGAAACTTGATTTTGATAATAATCGTAACTATGGATATGATCTCACTTGGAATTTCCAAAAAAATAAACAAATCTTTAATTCTGAAATTAAATATGATTGGCATCGGAATGATATTTATACTTTTTATAAAATTACAGATCAGCAAATACGATATTCTTATCTATCAAGAGTTGAGTATTCTTTTCCAGTTTTCAAAAATGTAAGGTTTACAATTCAAGATAGATATTATCTTCTTAACAATAATTTCAGAAAAGAAGAAACTAAAATCCGTAAAAATTTAAAAGAAGAGTCAAATCATATTAATTCCGGAATCTCCATTTTATGGAAGAAATATCGGCTCAATATGAATTTTGGAAGAAATTTCCATAATAGATATTATGAGATGGAAGTAAATTCGCAAGAAGCTTCACAGAAAATATTTAATAGTGAGTTAATCTACAGATTCAATGAAAAAGATTCTTTATTTTTTTATAGAAAACTTGAACTACAACAAGTTGATATTCCACTTGAAGAAAGCATAATGGATTATGATCAATTAAATGATAATATGCAAATTGCTTTTTTTTACTATCCAAAAGATAGAATATTTCTAACAACAAATTACAGTTATTTTCAACAAAAGTTTGTCTATTTAAAAAGTGAAATGTCAGACCAAAATACAATTAAAAAAAGTTATAATTTGCAACCGAAACTTGAAATTGCTATTTTCGGTAATTGGATTATCAAACAAAATTATCATATTCGGGCAGATTACGAAGATTTTGTATGGACAGATTTATTTGAAGAACTGCCTCAAGGTCATTTTTTCCGAAGTATTTTAGTTTCTTACACACTTATCTATGACCAATCAGAAAGTTTTTCATTAAGTTCTTTTAGAAAATGGAAGCATTTGAATGTTAATAAATTTAGTGTTAATCCCATTATGATTCAATTTCGATTTGATTATAAAGCGAATAATTATGGAAATAAAAATAACGATGTTTATGAGATTATTTCAGAAAATGAATCTCAAACTATGATAATAAATATTACAAAGCAATTTAGTAAATTTGATATTTTTGGAGAAGCAAAAATTCTTTATGGTAATTTTACAGAATACAATTTTTTACTTTCAGTTGATTATAATCTGAAACAAAATGCCAAAGCATCAATACAAATAAATCCTATAAGTGATTGGACAAAAAAATTTGAATGGAATATTGATTGTCGTTTGGAATATACTTTTTAATTTCAGAATTACAGGGAACGTAACCATCTTGGTTACAGACTTACAAATAAATCTACAAATTCAAATTTCAAACTATCAAAAAGCCCTTTATCACTGAGTTTTAGTTCGGGGATTACAGTTAAGCCCATAAATGAAAGTGTCATAAATGGAGATTTCAATTTTGTCCCAAGGAGTTTAGTTTCTTGTTGCAGTTGAGAATAATTTGAAGCAACATTTTCATAATTATCAATAGACATCAATCCGGCAAATGGCAAAGGAAGGATTTTTATATTTTCTTTATTCGCAATTGATAAACCGCCTTTATGCTCAATAATTATATTTATTGCCTTACAAATTTCTTCATCAGAAACACCAACTGCAATAATATTGTGAGAATCGTGTGCAACAGAAGAAGCGATTGCTCCTGATTTTAATCCAAATCCTTTGATGAAAGCAATAGCAGGTTTTGCTTTAAAATATCTATTAACGATAACTATTTTCAAAATATCTTTTTCTATGGAAGTGGTGGCAATTCCATTTTTAATATTTGTTGAATGGATAGAATTTTTAGTAAACAATGAGCCATCTTCAATTTCAATAACATGACAAAACTTTTTGTTCGTTTTAATAGAAAATTCATGTGAAGATAATTTTCCAATATTAAAATTATTAATAGGTTCAAAATCAGATATTGGAATCAAAGAAGTTCCTTTTGAAAATATTTTTTCCCCGTTGATATATGTTTCAAGAATCTTGAAGGATGTAAGATTATCAATTACAATAAAATCAGCAGGATCACCTTCTTGCAATAAACCTACATCTAATTTATAATGTTCGATTGGATTTATTGTTGCAATTGTCAATACATCAAAAATGTTATAACCTAAGTCTAAAGATTTTTTCACAAGTTCATTAATATGACCGATAATCAATTCATCAGGGTGTTTATCATCAGAGCAAAACATACATTTTTCCGAATGTGTTTTTATGAGAGAGTGTAGTTCATCAAAATTTTTTGCAGCCGAGCCTTCTCTTATCTGGATATACATTCCTTGATCAATTCTTTCTAAAGCTTCGTTTACAAAACAGACTTCATGATCTGTACTGATACCTGCACCAATGTACTGTTTTAATGCAGATCCTTTTAAGCCCGGAGCATGCCCATCTATCGGTTTTCGATATTTTTTTGCAGTATTGATTTTTGCTATGATTTCTTTATCAAAATTAAGAACTCCGGGAAAATTCATCATTTCTGCAAGAGCTTTTACTTGTGGATATTGCATAAGAATTTCAACATCAGATACTGATAACTCTGCTCCATTCGTTTCATTTTTTGTTGCAGGTACGCACGATGGAACCGAGAAGAATATTTTCAATGAACTTTTTTCTGCTTGCTTAATGAAAAAATCAACAGCTTTTAACCCTCCAACATTTGCAATTTCATGCGGATCTGCTACAACTGCTATTGTTCCATGTTGAACTACAATTCTGGAAAATTCTTGAGGTGTGAGCAGAGTACTTTCAATATGAATATGTGAATCTATAAATCCAGGCAGAATATAGTTTGAATATTTTTTATTATCCTGTATTATTTTTTTTATTTTTCCATTTTCAATGGCTAATGTTCCAGAGAATATTTTTCTTTTTTTTACATCAATGATGTTTCCTGCAATTTGCAATTTTTGCATACTATCTCCAATCTGAAATGTAAAGCAAATTTCTTAACAGTTCTTTAGTTAATTGCGATCTTTTAAACTCAATAATGACATAAAAATATAATAGATTTTTATGTCACTCAATAAATA
>JAOZMQ010000257.1:0-1457 GCA_029934195.1 Candidatus Cloacimonadota bacterium
AAATTCTCTTTCCATTGCTTCTGAAAAGCCATCTTCATCATTACTCTTTACTACTTGGAATTTCCTTTTTAATTCAATTGGAGCATTATTAACTACAAAACTTTTTTCCGTCCAATCCAATAAATCTTCATCATTATAATCATTTCCAATACTGATAGTTTTGTGTTTTGGAATATTAAGATATTTCGTTAACCAATAAGCAGCTTGAGATTTTGAGACATTTGCAGGAAAAATTTCCATCCAGATAGATTCGTGATTAAGTGGAGAAGTGGCTCGGATGATTTTTAATTCAGGGAATAATTTCCGGAAATCTTCGAGAATTGATCCTTGATTCTTATTCAAAATAGAGAGCAATTGACAATACGAATCACAGAGATTTTCAATTGAAGTTATCTCTTTTGCATATTTTTTATAAATTAAAACTCTTCTCTCAAAATCAAGATTCTTATTGCTATTTGCTCTATAATAGTAGAACTCATGATTATTTGGGATCTCTTTGTGAATCATAAAATCAAGTTTTTTATTTAATAATTGGATAAGAACTTTTTTTACGAGAATTCCATTTATTGATTGTGAAAAGAGTAATTGTTGTTTATTCCAATCATATATTCCTGCACCTGTAGAATAGATTAAGTAATCAATCGGAAAATCCAAATCAATTACTTTCCGAAAAGAAAACAGCGATCTACCTGTTACAATTACAAGGAAGATTCCCATCTGTTTGAGTTTTTTTAGAGTTTGAATTGTATTTAATGAAAAGGTTTGATCTGATTTTAGTAGAGTCCCGTCAAGATCCATAAAAACTATTTTTTTTAATTTTTGCATAAAAAAACCCGACATTTAAGCCGGGTTCCAAAATATTTTGTGTTTCTTTATTTTAAAAGAATCATTTTCTTTAATGAAGTAAAATCAGAGTTATTTACATCTAAATTATAGAAATAAACTCCAGAAGCAACAGCATTACCATTATTATCAAGACCATTCCATTTCACAGAATTTAAACCGGTTCCAAAATGATTATTAGCAAGAGTTTTTACTAATTGACCTTTTGTATTGAAAATGTTGATATTAACATGTCCGGCTTTTTCAATATTAAATTGAATTTCAGTTGTTGGATTAAATGGGTTTGGATAATTTCCAATTAATGTTGCACTCGCTGATACTACTTCTTTTAAATTATTAGCATAAGGATCTGCAATCATATCTTCAACAAAACGTGGCATAATACCATATTCGTAATGAGTATAATCTACCAAACCGGTAATTGTTCCCCATGTATCACCAACAGTTACAGTAATTCCTTCATCTTCTAAATAGAAAAAACCATCATCAACTTGGCATTCGCCAGTACCATCACTTACATACCATTGATTGTGATCATCAAGTTCAACAGTTACTTCAACATTATGAACTGAGCATAAAACACCTTCATATTGTTCAGCAGTTGATGCTTCAAA
>JAOZMQ010000257.1:1557-4937 GCA_029934195.1 Candidatus Cloacimonadota bacterium
GTAGCTGTTACAATACCGGTTACTGTTACAATTTGATCAACCATTGGAGATGGATATGTTCCGTCTCCAGCTTCCTCTGTGTATTGAACATCGTAGATTGTTGTAGATAGTAATGACATTGCAAAACTAACTATTACTAATAATGTAAGAAATCTTTTCATTTTCTTATCCTCCGTTTTTTTTATAATTTATAAGAAATATTTTTTAAGTATTGTTTGTCAAGTATTAAATATTTGTTTAATATATTTGACCATATAATAATTGATTGTTCTCGTTAGGAATTATACTTCTCTTAGGAATTTTGAAATATCAATTGACATAAATTAGAGGACAAAAGAACACTAAAATCAATGCTAACTTAAAAAACATAATGGAGAGAATCAATGGAAAAGAAAAAATTTACAGATGATTTTCTAAGATTTCTTAGTAATTCACCAACTGCATTTCAGGCAACATATCAAATAAAAGAGACACTCGTAAACAATGGATTTATCCTCCTAAAAGAAACCGATAAGTGGAATCTTATCAAAGGAAATAAATATTTTATCATCCGAAATGATTCGTCAATTATTGCTTTTGTTATGGGAGAAAAAATACCAACTGAAACCGGTTATAAAATGATTGGTGCACATACAGATAGTCCTTCTTTAAAACTAAAACCAGATACAGAAAAAAAAGATAAATCTTATATAAAAATAGGCGTTGAGGTTTATGGTGGTCCAATAATCCATACTTGGTTGGATAAGGAACTTTCTATCGCAGGTCGAGTGGCTGTTAAAACAAAACAAGGTATAGAATCCAAATTATTTGATTATAAAAAACATATTGCAATTATTCCAAATGCCGCAATTCATATGAATAGAGAATTAAATAAAGGATTCGAATACAATAAACAAACTCACCTTCCGGCAATACTTTCCATCTCTGATAAAGAAATTAAAAATGGGTTAGTTAAAGAAATAATTGCAGAAAAATTGGATATTTCTATTGAAGATATTTATGATTATGACCTTTTCTTATATGATCCTACTCCAGCAAGATTGGTTGGTCACAATGACGAATTAATTGTATCCGGAAGACTGGATGATCTTGCCATGTCACATGCTACTTTAAATGCACTGATTGAAGCTGATGCTCCTGAGTCAACAATAATGGGTATTTTTTATGATAATGAAGAAATTGGAAGTCAAACAAGGCAGGGAGCAAATTCTTCTTTTTTGAAAGATCTTTTGTTAAGAATCAATTGCCTTTTTAATGGAAATATGGAAGATTACGCAATATCAATTGGCAAGTCATTTTTGATTTCTGCAGATATGGCACATGCTTATCATCCAAGTTATGTGGAAAAACACGATCCGGCTTATGCTCCCGAAATAAATAAAGGTCCTGTCATAAAAATGAGTGCCAATTATAAATACGCAACCACAGCAGAAACAAGTGCTTACTTTGAAAATCTCTGTCATAAAGCAGAAGTGCCCTTTCAAAAAATGATTAATAAATCAGATCTTCCATCCGGTTCAACAATTGGTCCTATGAGTTCTGCAAGACTGAGTATAAAAACAGTGGATATTGGAAATGCAATGTGGGCAATGCACTCAATTCGTGAAACAGGTGGAATTGAAGATCAAGTTTATATTTATAAAGTTTTTAGGGAATTTTTTCAATAAAAAGAGAAATTCGTCAACCACTGGGACCGCAAGCATCTTGCTTGCGGTTTTCCCGGTTTGTTTTGTCTGCTGGAAGCAGACGTTCCTATTTTTGTTTGCTGGAAGCAGACGTTCCCAGAATTTTCCCTTTATTTTAGCATCAACATTTTACCGGTTGAGTTGGTATTCCCCATTTTTATTTTATAGAAATAAACACCTGAACTAACATTATTATTCTCTTTATCAAATCCATTCCATTCTATATTATGAATTCCATTGTTTAGAAATCCATTATAAATTGAATTTATTAATTCACCCTTTACATTAAAAATCTGTACTGAAACTTTCGTATTATTATTAACAATATTTAGGCGAATTGAAGTCTTTGGGTTAAAAGGATTTGGGTAATTCCCTAAAACTTGATCAAATGCAAGGAAGTCAATATCATTCAAGATATTAAGACTTTGACTATTACCGTTATTGACTGTAAATTCAATAATTTTTGCTTTCTTATTTTCAAGAGAAATAGTAAGAAAATCTCCAATAACAGGAGTTGATGAAGCCATTGCTATCTTGTTATTTTTTACAGCGTTAAGCATTGAAGTAGAAAAATTACGAATCTGAAAATCTGTTGTTAATTCCATAGATAAGATTCCTTCTTTTGAAGAGAATATTAATTTCTTATTTTCAATTCTATAGCTGACATCTGTATCTAAAAATTCCATCCTTTCAGTTTCGACAGGAAATTCTGTGATAAGTCCAACTGAATATTGCAAAATTAGGGAAGCATCAAAAGCCATTATGTTTTCGTCTCCATCAACATCTGCTGCCCAAATTTGCCAATCTTCCCAATCAGAAAGAATTCCAACTACATATTGGAGAACCATTGAAGCATCAAACGCTTGAACTTCTCCATTATCATCAATGTCGCCATAAATATGTTCATTTGCTGTAACACCAAGATTTCCATCAATCTGAATATTCTGAGCATAAATATCTCTTGTTTCATTTCTTGAATCTTCCCAAGCAACTATCCACTGATTATTACTTAAATTTCCAGCAACCGGATGTACTTTTTCGCTTGCGACTGAACATAATTGAATGGTTTCATTTTCCCAAACAAAATCCCCTGAAATGTTAATTCTAAAAGCATTTATAGAAGCATCCATTGAATTTCCAAATTCAAAAGATTCATAGAAACAAACAGCATCCTCGCCAATAACTTTAGTATTGATTATTTGTTTAATATTATTTGATATTTCAGAAAATATTGCTCCACTTTGTTCCCACATTAAATCGCCTGTTGGTGAAATTTTCTGTCCATAAATCCCTCTTAAATCTTGATTACCATTCATTTCATTCCAGAAAACATATAAGTTTCCTGAGTCTTCTGAAAATGCAATTTTTGGTTCAAAATGATTTCTGTTCGGAGCAATACAAACTTCGATGCCATTTGCTGCAAAGATTGGATTTCCAAACTCGTCAATATGTTGTACATAAATATTTGCTTTTTGATCTCCATCTCTATCTTCATGCCACCCAATAAAAAATCCATTATTGCCATCACTTACAAAAGAGAAAATTTGAGTCCAAGCAGTAATTCCACCTTGATCAGTAATCACTGTCGGAGAATTCCATACTTCAGTTCCAGTTCCATCATATCTTTGTGCAAAAACATGCCTTGTCGGTGCCCAGTAAGGTCCGGAATCAACAAAATATTTAAGGATAAAATCT
>JAOZMQ010000258.1 GCA_029934195.1 Candidatus Cloacimonadota bacterium
TTAGCGTTGGGTAAAGATAAAAAGAGAATTAAGCTACAGAGTAGCGACAAAAAAAATAGAAAATGGCGGAGAGTCAGGGATTCGAACCCTGGGTGGACGTAAATCCACAACGGTTTTCGAGACCGTCCCGTTCAACCACTCCGGCAACTCTCCGTTTTCTTCTCTGCTGAAAGAAGTTTTGTATTAATAATTTTGCTTGATCTTCGCAAACACCTGAAATAATTTTCGGATGATGATTGAAACTCTTATCCAGCAATACATTGTAAACAGAACCAACAGCTCCTGCTTTTTGATCATAAGCACCAAAAATTAATTTCCCAATTCTTGCCCAAATAATCATTCCAGCACACATTAAACACGGTTCAATAGTTACATACAATGAATAATCATTGAGGAACTTTTTCTGCGAAGCTACTATTTCGTCAATCATTAATTTCTCAGCATGAGCTAAAGAATTATTCAATTGTCTTGTTCTGTTATGAGCAGACATAATTAATACATCATTTTTTACAAGAACAGCTCCAATAGGAATCTCATTTTCCATTAAAGCTTTTTCAGCTTCTTTGAGAGCAAGTTTCATCCAATATTCGTGAGTATTCATAATAAAAATAGCCGCCATAAGACGGCTATTCTTTGAACAAAATTATTTTCTTCCAATGCTATAATAAACAAATCCCATGTCTCTGAGAGACTGTGGATCGTATTGATTTCTTCCATCAAAAAGAACCGGTTGTTTCAATCTTTCTTTTACTGCATTGAAATCCGGATTTCTAAATTGATTCCACTCTGTCACCAATAACAAAGCATCAGCATTGCGAAGAGCTTCGTAATTTCCATCAGCATATTCAATATTTGGATTATCACCAAAAATTCTTTTTGCCTCTTCTATGGCAACCGGATCATATGCAACAATCTTTGCTCCTTTTTCAATTAACATATTAATAATTGTTCTTGAAGGAGCTTCTCGCATATCATCAGTTTTAGGTTTGAAAGCTAATCCCCACATTGCAAAGATTTTGCCTGTTAAGTCTTCACCAAAATGTTTGATAACCTTTTTTGCTAAAAGCATTTTTTGATCTTCATTAACATCTTCAACTGATTGTAAAACACGAGCTTTCATTCCAACTTTTTCTGCAATTTTAACAAGCGCTTTTACATCTTTAGGAAAACAACTTCCACCGTATCCAATTCCAGGATAAATAAATTTATATCCAATTCTAGAATCAGAGCCAATACCTTGTCGGACTTCATGAACATCAGCTCCAACCAACTCACAAAGACGAGCAATATCATTCATGAAAGATATCTTTGTAGCAAGCATAGCATTAGCAGCATATTTTGTCATTTCAGCAGAACGAACAGACATCACGATAACTTTATCGCGAGTTCTTGCAAATGGTGTATATAATTCTCGCATAATTTCTGCACATTTTTCAGTTTCGGTGCCCACTACAACTCTGTCCGGTCTCATTGAATCATTGATAGCATCACCTTCTTTCAAAAATTCCGGATTAGAAACAACATCGAAAGAATAATTTGCTTTACGTTCATCGAGAATATTCTGAATAGTTGCTTTTACTTTATCAGCTGTTCCAATTGGCACTGTTGATTTATCAATAACGATTTTATAGTCATTCATATATGTAGCAATATCTTTGGCAACTGCAAGAACATATTGTAAATCAGCAGAACCATCTTCATCAGGAGGAGTACCAACAGCAATGAAACAAATCAATGATTTTTCTACTGCATCTTTAATATCTGTAGTAAAAGAAATTCTTCCCTCAGCTTTATTTCTTTTAACCATTTCTTCTAAGCCCGGTTCCCAAATTGGTATTTTACCATTATTAAGCATATCAATTTTTCTTTTATCATTATCGACACAAATGACATCATTTCCCATTTCCGCAAAACACGTTCCTGTAACTAAACCGACATATCCGGTACCAATAACTGCTAATTTCATTAATCCTCCATTATTTTGTTTTTATAAGATATTTATAGTATTCACTATCTGTAGAAAGAATCAAAGTATTATTCTTGTTTATAGTTTCTTTATAAGTACTAAGAGTTTTCATAAATTTATAGAATTCCGGATCTTTATTATATGCTTTTGCATAAATTTGTGTAGCTTCACCATCAGCACGACCTTTAATTTCTTGAGCTTGTTTATAAGCTTCAGAATTTATTTCATCCAGTTCTCTACTTCTTTTACCATTAATTTCAGCCGCTTGCCCTTGTCCGGCAGAACGATATTTAGCTGCAATCTTTTGTCTTTCGGAAATCATTCTTTCATAGATTTTTGAGCGAACTTCTTCAATATAGTTAACACGTTTAATTTTAACATCCAGTAATTCTATTCCATATTCTGAGATTTTAGATTTTGATAGAAAAAGAATTGAATCAGCTATAGCACTTCTACCAAGTTTGATATGCTGAACCGCTGCATTCAATAAATCAGAATCTGATTCGAGAGAATACACTAATTCATGATTAGTATCTCTAACAATTTCGATAAGATCATTTAACGAGATAACATCTCTTGTTGTACCACTGATAATATCATCTAAGCGACTATGAGCAAATCTTTCTTGACCGGTAGTTTGATAAAATTTCAAAGGGTCAACGATACGCCATCTTGCAAAAGAATCAACTGCAAGGTATTTTTTATCGGAAGTAGGGATTTGAGTTGGGTTTCCATCCCACTCTAAAACTCTTTTTTCAAAGATATGAGTTTTTTGAATAAATGGGGTTTTGAAATGCAGTCCGGCATCTTCAATAGCATTCCCAATAGGTTGTCCAAATTGTGTAATTATTGCTTGCTCAGTTTCATTCAAGACATAAAAACCATTCATAATAATTGCAAGAACAACAAGAATGATAATGTATTTTATCGATTTCATTTTACTTACCTCCCTTTCCTAAATTTAAGAGAGGAAGAATTCCGCTTTGCTCTTTATCGACAATATAAATATTTTCAATTTTTGGTAAAACTTCACTCATCGTTTCAATATACATTCTATCTTTTGTAACTTGTTTAGCTGAACGATATTTTTCATAAAGCTGTACAAATCTAGAAGCATCCCCTTGAGCTCTATTTATACGGTTTACTGCATAACCTTGTGCTTCTTCAATTATTTGCTTTGCCTTACCTTTTGCTTCAGGTATAATTTGGTTATATTCCTTCCAAGCATTATTGACTATTCGTTCCTCTTCTTGTTTTGCAGAGTTCACTTCATTGAATGCTGGTTGAACTTTTTTGGGTGGATTCACATCTTGATGAATAACAGTTACAATCTCGATTCCTGATTGTAGTTTATCAAGATTTTCCTGCAAAACTTCTTGAGTTTTGAACGCAATTTCTTTTCTACTCAAGACAATTGCTTCATCAATAGAACGATCTCCAACAACTAATCTCATAGCACTTTCAGATAAATCTCGAATAGATTCTTGAACATTTTGCACTTTAAAAAGATATTGGACAGGGTCTTTAATCTTGTATTGAACAATCCATTGAACATCTGCAATATTCAAATCTCCTGTTAACATCAAGGATTCATCACTAAAATCTCTAGTAGAGTATCTTGTATTTACTCCTGCCGCTAATGTTCTAAATCCAAATTCCTCTTTGTAAACCATTTTAACTTTTACTTTTGTCAAAACATCAATGCCAAAAGGGATTTTAAAGTGTAAGCCCGGAGCTGTCGTAGTTAAGTATTTTCCAAATCTCTGGACTACACCTGCTTCTTCAGCATCTACTGTATATAATCCGGTATAAATAAACATCACAATTCCAATAATGACAATAAAAGTAATTATCTTTTTTTTGTCGGGAAGTTTTACCTTTTTTGCTTCCTGAATATCCATGAATTCCTCCATTTTTGATTGTTATGAATCATCAATTACTACTATTTTAATTTGATTCAATTTCACTTTTGCTGAAATTGCCTGTCTAAGCATATTGACCTGTAGAATAATTTCTTGAAAATTATTAACATCTTTAACAATTCCACTCATTCCTTTCAGTGGACCTGAAACAATTTTAACTTTTGTCCCATATTCAACAAAAGGATGCTGTTCAAATTTAGCTCCAGAAGAACGACCAAAATATATTTGGCTAAGTTCATCAACTAATTCCTGTTCACTTTTTACATTTAGGAAAACAACTGTATGTCCTGAAATGATAAGTTTCTCTTTTTCTTCTTGAGTACATTTCACAAAGATATATCCAGGAAACATTGCTTTTGTGAATTTTATTTTCCGATATTGATAGGTTTTGATACTATCAATTAAAGGGAGATAATAATTTATTTTATTTTTATACGCATAATCAGCAAGTTTTTTTTCTCTTTTTGATTTTGTATAAATAACATACCAAATTTTCCCTTCATCCGCTATAGTTAATTTACCATAAAGCTCACGATTAATCTCAATCGGTTTGTGTGTAGTCATAATCTTTCCTTAAAAAGGGGAAACAATCCCCCCAAAAAAAAACTACAATTTGACAATTTTAGCTGATTTGATTCCATTTGTTGAATCACGAGTATCAAGAACTAATTGAGATTTTTCTACAATCCCTTTAAAATCATAAGCTGTATGATTTGTTAAAACAATAACTAAATCATAATCAGAAATATTATCAAGAGAAACTGATTTGTATGTTTTATGGTTTAATTCATTTTCAAATTCTGAAACATGCGGATCATTATAATCGAAAGAAGCATCATTCTTTTCTAATTCTAATATCACATTCATTATTGGTGATTCTCGCATATCTTCGATATCTTTTTTATAAGCAGCACCGAGCAATAAAATTTTGGCTTTTGAAAGAGCAATTCCTTTTTTATTAAGTAATTTTGCAGATTTATTAACTACAAATTCCGGCATAGCATTATTAATTTCACCAGCTAACTCTATTAATCTTGTG
>JAOZMQ010000259.1 GCA_029934195.1 Candidatus Cloacimonadota bacterium
TGGTTTATTATCTCTTGTGATGGCTCTACCACTTGTGCATAATCAGGTCAGATTAATATTTCCAGCAGTTGCTCTTTATTTTGGGATTTTTTCCATCTTTACATTTTATCTATTAAAAGAAATAAAAAAGCCATCAAAAAGATCTAACTATTTTAAAATTGCTTACAAAAGAATCAAATTTTCTTTTTTGAACATTAAGAAATTTAGTGAATTGAAAAGATATATGCTTAGTTATTTTATTTATAATGATGCAATTGTTACTATTATTGCTTTTGGGGCTATTTTTGGGAAAGAAGAGTTCAATATGAAACCAAAAGATCTATTGGTTTATTTTATTATTTTACAATTCGCTTCTATGATTGGAGCATTTATTTTTGGATTCATTCTTGATAAAATTGGTGCAAAGAAAACAATATCAATTACAATTTTGATCTGGATTGCAACAATAATTTGGGCTTTTTTATGCAAAACAGAAGGAGAATTTTATCTTGTTGGAAGTTTAGCGGGAATTGCTATGGGATCAAGTCAATCAAGCAGTAGGACAATGTTAGCTCTTCTGACACCGAAGAAAAAAATGACTGAATTTTTTGGATTTTATGCCTTCTCTGGAAAACTTGGAGCAATCATTGGACCGCTATTTTACGGCGTAGTTGAAAATATTACCGGCTCTCAACGATATGCGATTCTCTCAATCCTAATTTTTTTAATTTTAGGAGGAATTCTTCTACAAACCGTAAATGAAGAAAAGGGTCGTTTAATTGCAAAGAATTGGTCTGAATAGGTTATTCCGTGAATTCCAATAATTTGAAGAGAGTAGTAATAACAGTTCTTTTTGTGATTGTTACCATTGCTTCCTTTTCTATTAAAACATTAGAAAAAATGCAGGAAAAATTAAGTCTTATTAGTGATAGAGATCAAATTCCTCGTTATTTTGCACTTTCAGATTCTACAATATATTCAAACTGGGATCAAAGTTTAAATTATATTAATAAAGCAATTAATGTTGCTAAAATTTCTGGTCAGAAAAACAATGAAGTCCGTGCTTTGCATAAAAAAATAGAACTATTAATAATAGATAATAAATTAGTAGCAGCAGAAGAGATCGCCCTAAAAGCGTTGAAGTTAAGCCTTAAATTGGATGATAATCTGTTTATTGGTTTATCATATTACGAAAAAGGAGAAATATTTTATCAGCTAAATAAGTTTTCTGAATCCATTGATGCTTTTGAGAACAGTCTTACATTTTTAAGAGAAACTGATTCACAGCAAGATATTGCTAAAGTTTTGATTGCTTTATCTATTAGTAATAATAAAATAGGTAAGTTAGAGGAAGCTTTTAACTTTATATATGATGCTTTGCAAATATTAACTAATTTTGAAGAGAATTCTTTAACTTCAAAATCATTTTTAATAATGAGCTGTCTTTTTGTGTCTGCAAATAAATATGAGAGATCTCTAATTTTTAGTAAAAGGGCTTTAGACATTTCTATACAAATTAAAGATTATGAATTAAAAGAGTTAATTTATTATAATCTCGGAATTCAGTATTCACTTCTTAAAAAATCTGAAAAAGCATTCCAATATTTTTCATCTTCGATTAAATTTGCTAATCAATTGCATAATAAAAGAAATGAGGCAAATTCTATTTTGCAAATATGTCGTTTCTATCTTGAATATAATCAATTCGATAAATGTATTCAAAATCTACAAAACGCACTTTCTATTTATACTCTAATTAATGACAAGATTGGAATTTTAAAGAGCTACCTTGTTTTATCTGAATATTACTTTGCTATTGGAAAATACAATATTTCAATGGAATATTGTCAATTAGCTTTTGATACGAACGTCATAAATGAGGATTATCAGTTTCTATCTTCTTTACATAATATGATAGCAAAAAATAATCAGTGTTTGGGGCTTCTTGATAAATCAGAAGAACATTATCAAATGGCAATTAGCTATGCAAACAAAAAGAAATCTTCAAAGATGCAGGGATTAACTTATAATAACTATGCAAATTTTTATTTTAAGCAGAACAAATATATAAAAGCAATTGAATTTTACCAAAAAGCAGTTGATTTGACCATCAATACCGACAGTAAATTTATTCTAATTGACGCTTATTATGGTTTATTGCAAGTTTATCAACAACTAAGAGATTGTAATAATATTCTGAGCTATGCAGATAAAATTCTTGAGCTTGCTGAATTAAATGATGATTTTTTGAATATTTCTAATACTTACCTTATACTATATGAATTTTATGATGATGAAAAAAATATTGATGTTGCGTATAGTTATTATCAGAAATATCTTACATTTAAAGAAAAACATGAGTCAAAATTTCATTTTTTAAAACTTTCAAATACAATGATCGAACATCAAATTGTTCAATTAAAAAATGAGTTACAACAAATTGATTCTTCAAAACAAAATGAGAGTAATCAACTTGAAAAAAAAAAGAAAACTTTAAAAATAGTCTCATTGAGCTCAATTTTCATTCTTTCTATTGCTTATATTATCAGTTATTTGTATTATAAAAAAAGAAATGCACATGCAAAAGTTCAGAATATTTTACATTCCTTATTGCCAGATGAGATTACTTTAGAATTGCTTAATAATGGGAAAAATCCTCCAGAAAATTTTAAAAATGCTTGTGTTTGTTTTATTCAAGTTTCTAACACAAATATTAATGATTCAAATTCAGTAATAATTGAATACCTATCAGAATTGAATCAAATATTTGAAAAATTTCGTGAAATTTCTATTGAGTATGGTTGCACACATATTAAAACTACTGGTCTGAGATACTTAATGGTTAGTGGTGTTCCAAAAGAAAATGAGAACCCTAATGAAAGAGCTTTAGAAGCCAGTTTGGCTATACGGGATTATGTAATAAAAAAGAATAAGAATTCTAAAACTAAATGGGAAATAAAAATTGGTTTGCATTCAGGTAGTTTGATCGCTGGATTAATCGGGGAAAAGAAATTTATTTATGATATTTTTGGAGACTCTGTAAATACTGCTTCCCGTATGGAAAATTTCTCTGAGATGATGAAAATCAATGTTTCTGAAGATTTCATAGAAACTTATAAACATGAAAATTCCTCTGACTGTATTAAATTTACAAATCGAGGTCTCTTTGAGGTAAAAGGGAAAAATCTTATGAGGATGTATTATGCTGAGAGAAGAGAAGTCACTTAAAAAAAATAATATATACAAATTCAACTTTGACTGTCAAAGTAACCCTTTATACATCTATAACTAATCCTTCTTTGGCAATTTCTAGAATTAAATTAGAATTACTATAATTAATATTCAAATATTTTTTTGCATTTTCAAAAAGTTCAAATAAATCTTTTTCAGTTGAGTTTGGATCATGGTGTGTAAAAATAATTTTTTTTACATTTGATTCTACAGCGATATCGATTCCAATAAACGCACTACTATGTCCCCAATTTTGTTTTTTAATAATTTCATCAAAAGGATATTGTGCATCAAAAATGAGAACATCAGCATTATTGAAAAATTCAAATTTTTGTAATAATGAATTATGATTTAAATCAAAATATTCAGCATCAGTAGCAAAAACTATAATTTTCCCATTGCTTTCAAATCTATATGCTGTGCTTTTCCCGGGGTGATCCATTAATTTCGTTGTAATTTTAAGATTACCGATCTCAAATGAAGTTCCTTCTTTAAGCTGATGAAATGTTTTTTTTGCTAACATCTGCTCAAATGAAAGTGGGAAAAATCTAAAATCTTGTTGGTATTGTAATCTTTGTTCAAGATTTGGATGAACACCATAAAAATCGACACTATTTCCTGCAACACAAACCGGTATAAAAAAAGGAAGTCCACAAATATGATCCCAATGTGTATGAGTTAAAAGAATATGGCAATGAATACTTTTACTACTAAATTCTTTTAATAAATAATTACCGAGATTTCTTATTCCTGTTCCAGCGTCTAAAATAATAATATTATCTTCATTTCTAACTTCTAAACAAGTAGTATTTCCTCCAATTATGGACGACATATATTGTGGAAGTGATTCAATGAATTTGGGTATTTTATTATTATTATCTAAATTATATTCTACCGCTTTTTCAAGTAGTTTTTTTATGTTTTCTTGAAAATAATCATTATTTTGTGGTGTTGCCAAAGATCCTCTTACTCCCCAGAATTTTAATTTCATATTATCCTCGATGCAAATTTATATTTTTCCCCTTAATACTTGAAATAATAACAAATATATTAACGGATACTAACTTTTTATATGTAAATAGCAACTCAATATTTAGAAAAATATTAGTCAAGAAAAAAACTAAATATCTCTTAGTTAAATTATTTTTCTGAGTGCTTATTGAATTTTTTTTATTAAGAATGGTCATTAGATGTCAGAATTTTCTTTATAGAAATAATAATGGCTTTTGATTTTTTTTTGATAAATTATAGCGGTTTTTATCTTTTTATACAATTCAACAATTTTTTTTTAAAATCTATTGACTTTTTTTTTGATACTTATAAAAAGTGAAATTTATTATAATAAATGTTTTTTGACTTCTATTTAAGTGATTTGAATACTTGTGGTTGATATAATATAAAGTAATTAAGGAGTATTATGAATAAACAATATAGATATTTCCATTTATTGAAATCTTCTCTTATTAAATTTATTAAAGATAATATTCTGAGTATATGAATCAGATTAAATGTCAAATTTGAAAATTTAGGAATAAAAATGTCGTAATGTAGGTTTACTCGAAAAAAGGCTAATAGAAGTACAAGAGATTAGTTTTTACAATCCCACAATTAATTTTTTATTAAAACAAATTGAACTCTTAAGGAGGAGAAAATGAAGAAAGTTATTTTGCTGAGCGTTATTATGTTACTTGGTGGATTACTTTTT
>JAOZMQ010000260.1 GCA_029934195.1 Candidatus Cloacimonadota bacterium
GATAAGTCAACATTGTAAGCTGAATAAAGGCTATTGTGGAATCAGCGATTTGACTCTTTCCAAGTCCAAGATATTGCTTTGATTTTTAAAAAAATACTTCGGTGCCCATCGAATACTGTATATTTTTAGAGCTTCAAGAAAACTTAAATTTGGTCAGGTGTTCTGAAATTAAATACCCGTCTTTACCTTAAAACTATCAAGTCCATAAACTTCGACTCTTCTTCCGTCTCCATCATAGAAAAATTTTAATGAAATAGTTTTTTCTGGTAAGAAATCTTCACCAATTTCAGGCCATTCAATAATTGTAATTCCAGAATCAAAAATTTCATACAAACCCAATTCAAGCACTTCTTCTTCTGATTTTATTCGATAAAGATCAAGATGAAAAATTGGGAAATCACCACTCAAATATTCATTCATTAATACGTAACTTGGACTATTTACGTATTCATTTACTCCAAGTTTTTTGCATAAATATTGAGTGAAAAATGTTTTTCCAGCACCAAGTTTTCCATAAAGAGCAAGAATATCTCCTTTCTTTAGAAGAGGTGCTATTTCATAAGCAAATGCTATTGAATCTTCTTTTGTAGCAAGTTTTCTTTCTATCAATGTAATTTTTTCCTTATTTTTTTATCGTTTTTAAGATGAATTTCAACACGACAAAGATTCATTAATTCCTGTAGATGTTTTTTGTGTTTGAATAGCTTATTTTGCAATAGTTCCTTAGTATAAATCTCTATTAGAGAATTTTTTCTCTCATTGCAGTTTCAACATTTTCCGGTATCAGCCCCGTAATTTTACCACCAAGTTTCATTACTTTCTTTACCATACTGGAACTCAAATAAAGATATTCAAAATTTGGAAGAAGGAAAATTGTTTCAATATCCTTATCCAATTTTTTATTCATTAGCACCAATTGCAGTTCATATTCAAAATCAGAAACAGCTCTCATTCCCCTTATCATTGTTGAAGCATTCATTTTTTTTGCAAAATTAACTACTAACCCATCAAAACTTGAGACTTCAACTTTTGCAATATTTTTAACTGCTCCCGAACAAATATTCTTTCGTTCTTCTATATTAAAGAGAGTATTTTTCCCTGTCTCTTCAGCAACAGCAATGATTACTTTATCAAAAATTCTAACAGCTTTTTTCAAAATATCAATATGCCCGTTAGTTATTGGATCAAACGTTCCCGGATAGATTGCAATATTCATTTTTCTATCTCCTTAAATCTCTTTTGTCATTTCTTCTAACCATTGTTTTTCTTCGATAGATAAAAACGGAGATATTTTTGTGAAAACTTCTTTATTATAATTATTTAGCCAGTTTTTTTCCTGTTTAGTTAATAATTCAATCTTAATTAAATCTTTTGCATAAGGGCAGATTGTTAGATTCTCAAACCCGAGAAAAGTACCATAACTATTAACTATTTTTTCTTCGACAACAACGACATTTTCAATACGAATTCCATATTCATTTTCTATATAAATTCCTGGTTCATTTGAACAAACCATTCCTTTTTTTAATGGAACTTTTGAACGCGAAGAAATACTCTGTGGTCCTTCATGAACTCCAAGAAAATGTCCGACTCCATGTCCGGTTCCGTGTCCGTAATTCAAGCCATTATTCCAAAGAGCAGCTCTGGCAAAAGTGTCAATTTGAGAACCAGTTGTCCCATCTGGAAATATAGCTGTTGCCAAATCAATATGTCCTTTTAAAACAAGAGTATAATGGAATTTTTGAATTTCAGTTGGTTTGGAAAAATTAATTGTTCTGGTAATATCGGTTGTTCCAGTAAGATATTGTCCTCCCGAATCAATCAAAAGTATGCCGTCTTTTACGATTTTTTTTGCTGTATTTCTTTTTGCTGAATAATGTACAATTGCACCATTTTCTTTATATCCGACAATAGAATTGAAGCTTAATCCTTTGATATTTTCTCTTAGACTTCTAAGTCTTTCAAGTTTTTCAGCAACTGAAACTTCATCCATTTCGATATTTCCAACATTTTCATTAATCCAAAAGAGCCATTTAACCATTGCCACACCATCTTGAATATGTGCTTGTCGAATGCCTTCAATTTCGATTTCATTTTTTTCAGCTTTCATTGGAATCGTAATGTTTTGTTCTAAAATAACTTCACAATTTTCAGGGATAGAATCTCTCAAAGTTTGACTTGTCTTGTCTGGATCTAAAAGAATTTTTGTCTCTAACAATTGGCTCAAATAACCAAAAATATCTTCATAATTCTGAAAAATCACACCATCTTTTTCAAGATTATCAATAACTATTTTTGATAATTTATTTGAATTAACAAATAAAACGACATCTATCTTACTTACTAAAACATAAGAAATTACAACCGGATTGTAATCAATATCTGTCCCTCTAATATTTAAAAGCCAAGCAATATCGTCTAATGAAGAGATTACATGATAATTACATTCCATCTCAGACATTTTTTCACGAACTCGCTTAAATTTATCTTCTCTACTTTCACCTGTAAATTTTGGATCAAGCTCCATAACCGGATTTTGTGGAATTTTAGGTGCATCTAACCAAATCTCATCAATTAAATTCTCAAGATAATTAAGTTTCATTCCAGAAAGCTTATTTTTCAAATTTTTTACTTGATTTATGGAAAGAACTTTACCGTCAAATCCAATAGTTGATTCGTCAGGAAGCTCACTATCAAGCCATTCCAAATAAGTTGGAACATCTGGTAAACCACTTTTAAAAAGCTCTATTTCACTATTTTCAATTTCTTTTGTAGCTTGTAGATAATAACGAGAATCAGTCCATAAACCGGACTTTTTTTGAGTAACTACAATAGTTCCAGCTGAGCCGGTAAAATTAGATAACCAAGCTCTTGATTTCCAACAAGGAGCAACATATTCACTTTGATGTGGATCTGCACTTGGTACAATCCAAGCATCAATATTCTTTTCAGACATTAATTTTCTTAATGCCGATATTTTTTCATTTGTTGTCATAATATATCCTCTATTTTTTTATTTTTAAAATTCCATATTGACCATCAAAACCAGCAGGCAAAAATTCAAAATTTCCTTCCTTAATAGACAGAATACTGCGAATGATATTTTTATCTACTTTATTTTCAAGCTTCTTAATTATCAATTTTTTATCTGTCTGCCATAAAGCGATTTCCGAGCTAAAAATATCCATAATTCCATAAAAGGCTGATGTTACTTTCTTACTTTTAATTGATTTTAAATTAAGAGCGAATGCAATAACCTCAACAAGTGGAATTAGGTGAAAAAATTTTCTCTCAATTTTATTTGAATTGGAAGATTGTAGCATTTGGCATCTTTGTTTTACCCCTAGAGTCATTTTCTTTCCGCAATGTGGACAAAGCAAATTTTCGGGATATTGATTTTCAAAAATAACTTCCTTTTTATCAAGATGTCTATTTTTTTTATGACCGGTGAGAAAATAACGTCCTTCTGAAGGATTGAATTCCGCAGTAAAAAGCACATTGTTTTGCCGTAATGATGAGATGATTGAAGAGTAAGTAATTTCCTTTGTTTCAATAACAGTAAATTCTCTTCCGATACGATTCAAAGCCGCACTGTGGCAATCACTATTAGAAATCATGGTTAAGTTTTGAAGATCTGGAATTGTAGATAATAACTCTGGATCAGCACTTAATCCGGTTTCAATGATTCTAATCTTTTCGGTATAATTTCCATAAAATTCTTTGATTGAGGTAAGCATGTTTTTACTTCCGAGAATCCCATCCGGTGTCATTACATGAGCAGGAATAATTTCCATTAAAGGATGGATTGCAGATATTTCAAATAACCGTTCTTCAAGTTGTTTCTGATTTTTACAAACAATAAAGGGTCTTCCAATAGTATTTTTCATTCCCCATTTATCCATCAAAACTTGCATTTTTTCAATACACCCAAAATCTGGAAATAATACTAAATGGTGAGCTACCGTCCGGTTTTTGTATCCGATTAATTGAACCGAAATTATAACTTCTGTTTGTAACAAAAACTTTCCAGTATATTGAGGTAAAAAATATATTCCTTCAGAAAATTCTGATAACTGATTCTTAAGATCTTCCATTCTCGCCGGAAGTAAGCAATCGCCAGTCCCAAAAATATCTATCCCTTTAAATTTCATTGTTTTACAAATATCTTCAAGCTTTATTTGTCCAACACCACCCGCATATCCTGAGTGTGAATGAAGATCTATAGCCAATTTCATTATTTAATCCTTAATTATTCATTTGTCATTTTTTCCAAAAAGAAAATCATAAGAATTTTGTCTAATTCTTTTAAGGAATTTGACAAAAAAGTTTTACTAATTATCTTTTTTTTGTATTAATAACGGTACTCTGTTATCCAAGTTATTATTAACAAATTATATCCAATATCGCAAAATAAATTGTTTAGTTTGTCCTACAACAGCCCATAAAAAATCTAATCAATAAATTAACGGTAGTCTATTATTATACTTTTATCTTGACAGGAAAATCTTTAAATCTATTTATCTTTTTTGAAGATAATATTAAAATTCAAATTTTTTAGAATAAAAAAAGTTATTTAAAATTCAGAAAAATAGTATAAATTAGACAAGATTTTAACACATTTAAGTAACTTTAGCTTTATTCTCATTAAATAGCTTTTACGGAATAAACTTTACCTTGCGACTAAAAAATAGTCATTAATAGTTCGATTGTAAATGTTATTTTGTAACAGTGACTAAGATAGTGCCAGAACGAAAAGGACTTTTTAACCGTGAAGAACAGAAGTTCATGAAGAAAGATTAATTGGGAAATTATTTATTTTTCAGCTTCATAGAAGCGACATCTATGTAGCCCAATGCGTTGGGTAAAGGGAAAAAAGAACTAAGCTACAGAGTA
>JAOZMQ010000261.1 GCA_029934195.1 Candidatus Cloacimonadota bacterium
AGACACCCCGGTTTCAACGAAAAAATAACCCGGCGTTGCAGGGGACGGCGAAAGCGGAGGTCACAGCGGCAATGAAGTATGCATCGCCGCCCCTGAACTCTGTGTTAGAAGCCTCACAATCATAGACCTGACAAAAATCCATTTTGACATTTTCCTGAAATTGCTTCAGATTACGCCAATATTCCACAATTTTTTCGATATACCAAAACAGGAGATAAATGATGTCCGATAATGAAAAGTTTATTCAAGCGATATTCGTTACAATTGATGAAGTAAATGAACAATTGCCAGAAGAACAAAGATTGACAAAATCGATTGATACCGTTTTGTTTGGAGAATCAGGAAAGCTGGATTCTCTTGGATTAGTCAATCTTATCGTAGCCACTGAACAACGGTTGGAAGAACTCTTTGAGGTTTCTTTGACTCTGGCTGATGAAAAAGCAATATCTCAAAAAAATAGTCCTTTTAGAACGGTTGGAACTCTGGCCGAGTATATATCAAAACTCATGGAGGAGAAAGCACAATGACTGAAAACCAGATAATGCTTATTACCGGTACCAGAAAAGGGATTGGAAAATATCTTGTTGAATATTACGTTGAAAAAGGATTTCAAGTCATTGGTTGTAGTCGAAGTGCCGCTGATTATGACTTAAAACATTATCAGCATTTTTGTCTTGATGTAGCGGATGAAAGTAAGGTTAAAAAAATGTTTGCGGAAATCCGCAAACAATATGGCAAACTGGATGTTTTAATAAACAATGCGGGTATTGCTTCAATGAATCATGTGCTTCTTACTCCGCTTAGTACAATCAACAAAATTTTGAATACCAACGTGGTTGGAACTTTTCTTTTTTGTCGTGAAGCGGCGAAACTCATGCAAAAAAAACACTATGGTCGAATCGTTAATTTTGCGACAGTGGCAACTCCCCTTAAATTGGAAGGGGAAGCGATTTATGCCGCTTCCAAAGCATCGGTTGTCAGCCTTACCGAAGTTTTAGCCAGAGAATTAGCGGATATGGGAATTACTGTTAACGCTGTTGGCCCCACTCCAATAAAAACGGATTTAATTCGTTCTGTTCCTCAAGAAAAAATGGACGCTTTACTGAATCGACAGGCTGTTCGCAGGTTTGGTGAATTTAAGGATATATCAAATGTGATTGATTTCTTGATTCGTCCTGAAAGTGATTTCGTTACTGGGCAGGTTCTTTATTTGGGAGGCGTGTAATGTCTATTGGTTTTATGCTGGAAGTATTTGAAAAGAATCAGGAAAAAGAGGCTATTATCTGGAAAGATCAAATATATCATTATAATTGGCTACTGGACAGAATTGAATATTGGAAACAACAAATACAAGCAAACAGTATTTCCTGTGGCACCGTCACCATTATTGAAGCGGATTTTTCCCCAAATGCCATTGCCTTATTTTTAGCGTTGATAGATCATGCCTGCATTTTAGTTCCTCTTACAAGATCCGTTGAATCTAAAAAAACAGAATTTATTGAAATTGCGCAAGGTGAAATTTCTTTTGTCATTGATAAGAGTGACAAAGTTCAAATCCAAAAACTACCTTATTCTGCAAACCATGAATTTTATCAACCATTGCGAAGCATAAATCACCCTGGTTTGATTCTGTTTTCTTCGGGATCAACAGGGAAAAGTAAGGCCGCTGTGCATGATCTGAGTGGCATATTAGAAAAATTCAAGGTGCCAAGGCACTCTCTTAGAAGCATTACATTTCTATTATACGATCATATCGGTGGCGTAAATACAATGCTTTATAATTTATCAAATGCGGGGTGCATTATTACTGTTCAAAATCGAACCCCTGAGGAAGTACTAAACGCTGTTGAAAAGTACCGGATTGAACTGCTTCCAACGTCCCCTACCTTTATTAATTTAATTCTATTGAGTGAAGCACATAAAAGATATGATCTCAATTCTCTTAAAACAGTTACATATGGAACTGAACCTATGCCAGAAAGTACACTGAAACGGTTTCATGAACTATTTCCAAGAATTAAAATGTTGCAGACTTATGGGCTTTCTGAGATAGGAATTCTACGTTCCAAATCTAAAAATTCCGATTCGCTTTGGGTAAAGGTTGGTGGAGAAGGATTTGAAACACGCATAGTTGATGGAATTCTACAAATCAAAGCAAAATCCGCTATGATGGGGTATCTCAACGCTTCCAGTCCGTTTACTGATGACGGGTGGTTTCATACGGGAGACGCTGTTGAAGTGGATGGAGAATATGTCAAAATTTTAGGTCGTAAATCTGAGATCATCAATGTTGGTGGAGAAAAGGTTTATCCGGCGGAAGTAGAAAGTGTTATACAGGAAATGGCGGATATTGAGGAAGTAACCGTCTATGGAGAAAAAAATCCAATCATAGGCAATATCGTATGTGCGAAGGTCAGTTTATTACACAATGAAGAACCAAAGAAATTTCCCTCAAAACTCAAGAAATTTTGTAGGGAAAGACTGGAATCTTATAAAATCCCAGTTAAAGTTAAAGTTATTGATAAAAAACAACATAGTGAACGGTTTAAGAAAATCCGTGTGATATAGGTCATCTTAAGATACAGGTGTTTTTGGAGGTAAAATGAATGTAAATTCTATAGCTGAACGACAAAAAGAATTAAAAATGATTCTTGGAAAATATAGTGCTAATACTGTATTTATTCATTCAGATTTGTTTCGATCTAGTTTGTTTATCAAACCAAGTATGAACAGAAAAACGGTAATCAATAATCAATTAAATTTTCTTGGTACTATTTTAGAAGGGAGAGACCTTTGGTTCCCTGCTTTTAATTATCAATTCCCAAACACAAAGAATTTTAATTTAAAGACTTCTATTTGTGAGGTAGGCCCACTACCTGAATATTTTCGTCAACATAAAGCGCAGTGGCGCACATTAGACCCCATTTTTTCTGCAACTGGAACAGGTGAAAATCCATTCCTATCAGTTCCGCAAGATAAAATTGTCGCTTTTGACAATAATTCTGCATTTGCTCATCTCGTTAAAAATAAAGGAAGTCTTTTGTTTTATGGCGCAGGATTTACGTCTGCTACGATATTACATTATGTAGAACAAATAGTTACTCCTCTATACCGTTACGACAAGACCTTTAATGGAACTATAATTATTGATGACCACCAGTATTCAGTTGATTATACTTATCATGTGAGACCTTTGGGATATAATTTAGATTATGCTTGGGACAAACTATTAAAGGATTTGCAAACAGAGGGTATCGCATATTCTTTAAAAAACAATATAGCAACTATTATTTCTTCTGATGCTCTCGTAACCTACTGGTTAGAACAATTAAATGAAGATCCATTTTATTTTCTTAACGAGCAATCAAAAAAATGGGTTATTCCAAAAATTGATCAACTTGGTCGCCGTTTTCAATTAGAAGATTTTGAATAACATTTAATGTAAGGATAAGATATGTCGAGTTTAGGACAAGAAATGTTAAATTTTGCAAAATCACTTTTTCCAATTTGCAGAAGTATTACGGGGGAGGGAGTGAGAAAAACACTAAAGCAAATTAAGGATATTATTCCTGAAATGGAAATAAACGAAGTGCCCTCAGGGACTCAGGTTTTTGATTGGACAGTTCCAAAAGAGTGGAATATTAATGATGCCTATATTATTGATCCGAACGGGGATAAAATTGTTGATTTCAAAAATAACAATCTACATGTAGTTGGTTATTCTGTATCCGTAGATCAAGAAATATCATTAGAGGAACTGCAAAACCATCTTTACTCTTTACCAGACCAA
This sequence comes from Candidatus Cloacimonadota bacterium, assembly GCA_029934195.1. Lineage (GTDB taxonomy): Bacteria > Cloacimonadota > Cloacimonadia > Cloacimonadales > JAOZMQ01 > JAOZMQ01. The sequence goes on from JAOZMQ010000261.1 coordinate 3,791, forward strand.
ACAAATGCTATTCCTTACATCACATCATATTATCAAGAAAGGTGGGGATTTTGCCTTACCGAAGACCAAAGGAAACAACTAGAAAATGGAATTTACAAAGTCAAGATTGACAGCACATTGAAAGAAGGCAGTCTCACCTATGGAGAAGTGATTTTGCCAGGAGAAACTAAACAAGAAATATTTATTTCAACGTATATTTGTCACCCTTCAATGGCGAATAACGAGTTGTCGGGGCCTGTTGTTACCACTTTTTTATTGAAGTGGTTAAAAACTTTGGGCAAAAGGAAATATACTTATAGGGTGATTTTTATTCCAGAAACAATTGGTTCTATTACATATCTAAGTAAGCACTTAGATGAGATGAAAAGAAATATATTTGCTGGTTTTAATGTCACCTGTATTGGAGATGATCGAGCTTATTCTTTTTTACCATCCAGAAATGAAAACACAATTTCTGATTGAGTGGCAAAGCATGTTTTGGGGCATGTTGCACCTGATTATGTGACTTACTCATTCTTGAACAGAGGAAGCGATGAGCGTCAATATAATAGTCCGGGAGTAGATTTGCCAATTGCCAGTATCATGCGTACCAAATATGGACAGTATCCAGAGTATCACACATCTTTGGATAACTTTGACGTTGTAACTTCTATTGGACTTTTTGGAGGATATGAAGCTATCCGAAAGGCATTAGATATTTTGGAAAATAATGAAAAATTGAAAGCAACTGTTTATTGTGAACCTCAATTAGGCAAAAGAGGGTTATATCCAACATTAAGCACTAAAAAATCACATTCAAATATAAGAGATATGATGAATTTAATTGCATATTGTGATGGAGATAATGATTTGCTTTCGATTGCTGAAATTATAAAAGTTCCCGCATGGGAATTATTTTCCGTTGTTGAGCAATTGAAAAGTCATGATTTATTGACAAGCGCCGGCAAGAATAAATAAACATTTTGCGTAAAACGGCTTCTAACAAAAGCATCCAGCGGACAGTTAAAAGCGCCGCTCGTTCCTCGCTCTGCGAAAAATGCCGGTTAGCTCAGGCGTTAGGCTTTTTAATAACGAAAGGAGAGGGTTGTGCCGCAAGATGGAA
>JAOZMQ010000262.1 GCA_029934195.1 Candidatus Cloacimonadota bacterium
ATTTTCATTGTTTTATTAAAATTAGTAGTAACCTTTCGACCTGTTTGATAAACACTTTTTATGATATTAGCTGTAACTTTTAACCCCTGTTTTGTAGATGTTGTTTCAATCAAATCTTTGACAAGTTCATGGCTTCTTAAAATAATACCTCTTATGATTTAGTTAAATCCATAAAATCAATTGACCAAATTTATAGACATTTCTTTTTTTCCTTATGAAAAAAAATTATATTACAAGTGCAAATAAATTTATTGGTAGCAATGTTTGTAATCATCTTAAAAATAAAGGATATGATGGAAATGGAATAGTATGCGAAAATTCTGAGGTATCACTACTTAATTTAGAAGTAAATATTATTGAAATTGATTATCGAAATCGTAAAAAAATATTAATTCATACAGATGAAATTTCAAAGCCCTTAAATTTGGTAACTTACAAATGGTGTTTAACAAAAAGTATGATAAAATGGAGAGTAAATTGTCCAAATTAGTGATAAAAACGTTATTAACAATTATCTTTTTTACAACATTAAATATATATTCAAACGAAAATATTGAAACAATATCAGATTCATTACTGAATATAAAGCAAGAAATTATAAAAGTCTCAAATGATTCCATTTATATTCCTCCTCAAATTAGAGTTGAAAAACCGTGTATTTTAGATGCAAAATTTAAGGGAGATCCCAAAGATTTTAAGGTTGGTATGGTTATTGATGTCTTACCGGACAGCTCGATTACTAATATAAGAATTTTTAAATCAATACCGGATCTTGACAAAATTGCAAAAAAAGAAATTCAAAATTGGAAGTTTACACCTGCACTAAAAAAAGGAAAAACAGTCTTGGATTCATTGCAAGTTATCATGGAATTTTTTTATGATGATTCTTTTGAGGAAACTAAATTAGATTCTATTTTTTATAATACAAAAAGGTTAAAACTCGGAATTGAAACTCTGAATCAAATTCAAAATCAGCATTATCATAATTTATTAAAAAAGTTACCACATAATATTATCAGAGAAAATTATCATCTTGACTCCCCATTTGACTATCGAAATGTCCTAAAAATTGATGGTTTTAGGGAAACATCTAAATACGCAAGTGAGATTCATCTATTACAAAACAGGCTACCGTTTTATAACTATGATTTTCAAGGAAATCAATTGAATTTGAGTAATCCAGACTATTTTATTCCTGTCACTTTTACCGAAGCTTATATGGTACTCGGAGATTATGAGATGAATCAATTAGCTCTTTCAATGCGGAAAGATTATTTTTTGGGAGTGAAACATCTTTACGGGAAATTTGATTTTTTAGCTCAAGATGGCTATTGGACAAGAACGAGAGAAAAATCAGCAAATTTTAATTTGGATCTTATTTATCATTTGGGAAACAATAAATTCTTCTTAGGTACAAATATTGTAAATCAAGAAATCCCACAACATAAATTGCGAGATTCATACAAAAATCTTAATAATTTAGAAGTTGTTGAAGAAAAAAACAGAGAATATTCATTCAAATGGGAAAGTAATTTTGCACTGATTGGGTTTCAGACAAGAAAGCGATCTTTCAAAATCGATAATAGTAAATATTCCGAAAACCAAAAAAATATCTTTATCGAGAAGGATATTAGTTTATCACAACAAAATTTAACGATACGCATTGATAATTATAATTTTGATGATTTTGCCTCAGAATTTAATTTTAATGGAAAAATTAATCAAGTAACTCACAACAATATTTTATATTTCAAAAATGATGCAAATTTTTCATTTTTTTCCAAGATATTCTATTCTCTACATAAAAACTTTTCAATCTATTCTGAGATAAATAAATTAGAAGATTATAATACAAAATTTGTAGGCAATAAGGTCAATTTCAAAGAAAAAAAAGCTCTTTCAAGTATCGGATGTATTGTAAAAAATTCTTACATTAGTTTTGATACAAAAATTGGAAATTGCAGTATTTCACAAAAAACAAGTAGTAATGATTCAACATTGACTTTCAATTACCAATTTGAAAATGAGAATTTTGTTGCAGAGGAAATAGTTTCTTTTAATAAAAGTTTTCAACAACTTAATATACAATTTTTTCATCAATTTTCTTACTCACATTTTAAAGAAGGTCTAAATCTTCCAAAATTTCAAAATAAATCTTCAATAGATTTTTGTTACAACTTGGAACATAATAACAAGTTACGCATAGGAATTTCCAATGCTTTTTGTGGCGATTATTTTTCTCTTTCTGAAAACTTCCAATATATTCCCCAAAGTAATCAAACTGATGCATATTTTGCAATTCAATTAACCAAATTATTTCAAATTAATTTGAATGTTTATAATCTTCTTGACTCTAATTATATTTTTGGAAAGAAGTCTCTTTCACGTCATTATAATTTCTCTGTTATTTGGAAATTTTTAAATTAGGTGGTAAAACGATGAAATTAGAACATTTTTCACTTCTCACATTGGTAATCGTACAATTTTTTTGTCTTTTTGTTCTTACAGGAACATCTATTTATTTAGGATACAACCCTTTTAGTTTTGATATGTTAGGTTATCAGTTTTTGGGGTTTGCTTTATTGATTCCCATAAGCTACTTTATTGTTTATTTCAATAATTACAAACTTGGTGTTCCAATATTAATTCTAATAACAATTATTAATTCTTTAATTCTTAATTATTCTGAATTTTCAGTAATTTATCACAATTACTTTATTGTATTATTACTCTCAATTGTATTTTCTGGACTATCATTTGGAGGAATTTTTTTCATTTGGTTTGATATAAAATGGCCAATTTTGAAATCTCTGCAATTTAGTTTGGTTCTCTCATTTTGTTACGCAATAAGTTTGCTTCTTTTTGATTTATTAACTAAAAATCCCTACTTAAAAACATCATTTTTGACCTATTTTACATTTGGTTTAAGCATTTTTTTGGCAACAAATTTCGCCTTAATAATTGCTGAATTTGTATTTCAATATATTGGAAAAAGATTTGATGTTGAAATATTTAAAACAGATGATTAATTCGATTTTGTAGGGAACAGGCATGCTTGTTCCCTACAAAAAAATTCAAAAGGAATATTGAAAAAGTTTAATGTGGAGATAAATAATCCAAAAAGTAATTAAAATCAAATATTAGGAGAACAAATGATTGCATTACGCGCAATGATTCTATCTGCTGGCTTTGGATCAAGATTAAAAGGTATTACTAAAGACACACCTAAACCTTTAATTAATCTTAGTAAAAACACTGCTATTATTGATAATATTGTCAATTCTATTCTTCGGATGGGAATTAATGAAATTGCTATAAATCTCCATTATAAAGGGAATTTGATTGAGAAATATCTATTAAAAAAATTCCCCTTAGTTAAATGGGCTTTTTATTTTGAATTAGAACTTTTAAATACTGGCGGTGGAATTTCCAATGCAAAAGATTTTCTTTGTGAAGCTGAAAATTCCCTTATTATTAATGCTGATATTTTATTCTTTTTTGATTTACAGAAATTATACAATCAGCATATCCAAAGTGGTTCAGATAGTAGTCTGATTGTGATTCCTCAAGCTAATAAAAAAAGAGCATTAATCTATAAAGATAATAAATTGTCTGGATTTACAAATAAAAATGGTAAATGTCTTTTCCAATTAGAAGAATTTATTCCTGATAATTCTCTTTTTTCTACTTTCACTGGAATTCAATTTTTATCGAGTAAGTTTATTAGAAATTTATCAAATTCTAAATTTAGCATTATTGATGTTTACGCAAAAAAAATATATGAAAAAGATCCTGCAAATATCATTAATCTTTCAGATGAATACTGGGCTGATCTTGGTACTTTAGAAACCTTACAAAAAGCTCAAAGTGATTATAAATTAATTACAAAATATTTTTCAATAGCCGATATTTCATCAGTCCAATTAATTTTTGAAGGAATTTCTCAGAAAAGAATTTTCAGAATTCACAATCAGAATAATGAGACTAAAATAATTATCTCTTCTAATATTCCAAGAGAAATTGAATCTTGGATTGAATTTTCATATTTTTTTGAAGAGAAGGGAATACCTGTTCCACACGTTTATAATTATGATAATAATTCAATTCTGGTAGAAGATGTCGGAGTAATTTCACTTTATCAAAAAGTTTTACAAATTGGTTTGGAAGCTGAAACAATTAAAAATCTCTATAAAAAATCAATTGATATTCTTCTAAAATTGTCAGAAATTGAACAAAAAGATTTTCCTCTACAATTTGCATATCCCCGTAAAATCTATGATAAAACTAATATTCTTTATGATTTAAATTATTTTAACAATAATTTCCCTGAGCACAAACTCGATAAAATTGAATTAGATATTATTTGTAATGAGATCTTTTTCTTCCTCCAAAACTTACCAATCACCCCTATGCATAGAGATTTTCAGTCAACGAATCTTATGGTTAAATCTGAGATAGTATCTTTAATTGATTTGCAATCTTTTAGATTGGGTTATGCTCTTTATGATCTTGCTTCATTACTTTTCGATTTAAATATTACCTTCTCTACAAAATTTATCAGATCTAATTTTGAGTATGCTTCTCATAAAAATCTTAAATTCGATAATTGGAATGCTTTCCTTGTGTTAGGATTGATCCGGATATTGCATGATCTCGGTACTTGCAAAGACTTAAAAGACTGTACAAATAGAATTAAAAATGGTAAAAAAGAACTTCTCTTTATCATTAACTCTCTACCAACTGACAAAATAAGAAAAACAAAAAATTTACTTAAAAAGATTATTCAAGTTTGAAAATAATCTTAGAACTTGACATAAAATCACATAGACATGAAAAAGTACTTTACTTAGTACTTGAACGAAAACTAACTTTTTCTAAGTTTTCTTTTTTT
>JAOZMQ010000263.1 GCA_029934195.1 Candidatus Cloacimonadota bacterium
AGGGGAGTAATAAAGAAATGAATAATGGAAAGCCAACAAAAAAAAGGAAAACCGTACCCGTTTTATTCCTCGCGATAGCTCAAAAACAAGTTTTGGCTGGGACTTCGGTCTTTTTTTTGGAACCTCGGAGATTTTGTTCTCGCTTCACATTCATTTTCACAAACGTACTCGTATGATTCTTTGCAAAATCTCTTAAAATCAATATGCGATAATTGTTTACTTTCAATCATCAAATGGCATAATAAACCAAAAAATAATATACAGAGGTAATCCAACTCCGCTAAAAAACATGAGGGAAACAAAAACAATACGAATAATACTAACATCCCATTTGAGGTAATTTCCAATACCACTACAAACACCTGCTATCATTTTATTCGATTTACTACGATAGATTCTTTTCTTTTTTTCCAATAGATCAATATCAATAATACTATCTATTTTTATAGTTGGAAGTATTACCATCAATGCAATATAAATAAGAATCCCAACACCTCCAGGAATACAACTAAGTAAAAAGGCAACTCTAACAAAATCCGGATTGATTCCGAAAGATTCACCTAAACCTCCACAAACCCCAGCAAATTTTTTGTTTTCAATTGAAAGATGAAGTTTTGTCATAATTTAGTTCTCCTTGTTAATTGGTTTTGTAAGTCATTAAAAAAGGGTAATGAAAAATTATCATTCCATTACCCAAAATTGATTATATTTTATCCGCTAATACTAAGCTCTTTAACCAAAGTTGAAGCTGAACCAACAGAGCTGAGATTGAATTTAAAATCATCTGCAATCATTATGACATCTTTTAGCATTTCAACGAAATTACCTGAAACAGTAAAATCTTTTAAGGAATGTTGTCTGATTCCATTTTCATAAAGAAACCCTTCACCAGAAAGAGAAAAATCTCCGGAAATTGTATTTGCACCAGAATGAAGTCCTTGCAAAGAAACAATTTCAATTACTTTTGGAAATTTTTGGTAAAGCTCTTTTTTCGAGAATTTTCCTTGATCAATATACAAATTGGAAGGATTGACAGAAAGATTTCCTTTATAGCTTCTACTTCCATTTCCAGTTGACTTGACATTATCTTTGGCTGCAGTTTCTGTATTGTAAAGGAAGTTTTTAAGAATCCCTTTTTCAACTAAAACAGTTTTTTGAGAAGGATAACCTTCACTATCAAAAGGTCTTGTTGCATTTCCATCTTTATGTAAAGCATCATCATAAATGTTGATATTTTCGCCACCTATAGAATCACCAATCTTTCCTTTCAATAATGAACGTCCTTCTTGAACACTTTTGGAACTGAAAATTGTAGCAAAAGTTGATAACATTGCTGCCATCATTTCGTTATTGAAAATTATAGGATAAACACCGGGAACAACATTTTTTGCATCCAATAATTCCAATCCTTTATTTACTGCAATTTCTGCAATTTTTTCAGGAATGATCTCATCAAAGTTTCTATTTAGAGAAAACTCAAATCCTGATCTTTTTTCAGATTCGTTTCCAACAAGAACACTTACATACGCATAAGCAATATTTGAAATAGATTCTTTGTTTAATCCTTTACTGTTGGCAATTTTGACATAATTTTTCCCATCGCCGAAAAGAGTTCTTGGGACATTTACTACTCGTGAATCAGCTTCAACTGCTAATTTTTCTAATTTCTTTGCTTTTGCTATTTTATCATTAACATCAATATCATTTAATTCCGGATTATAAATATCCAATTTAGTTTGAATTGAAGGATAATTATTTAATTCAAGAGTGCTAATATCTTCCAAAATTTTACATCCTTCAATAGCTTCATTGATTATCATTTCAAAAGCTTCGTCAGACAAATCTTCAGTATAAGCATAACCAATTTTTCCATCTTTTAAAATCCTGATTCCTAATCCAATTGAGTCTGCATATTTGAATTCTTCGATTTCTTGTTTATCAATAGCTACAGAAAAAGAGTTATTCTTAGAAAGATAGATTTCAATTTCATCAACTTTATTTTCAGCGAGCTTAAATATTTTTTCAAATTCTTTATTATACATTTTTATTTCTCCTTTCTTCCACCGACAATAATTTCGTCAATTTTTATAGCCGGTTGACCAACACAAGTAGGAATACTTCCACTTACAGATCCACACATTCCTTCAGCTAATTCTAAATTATTACCGACCATACTGATTTTATGAAGAGCGTCCGCACCATTACCAATTAAAGTCGCACCTCGAACAGGCTCAGTTATTTTGCCATTTTTTACCAAATACCCTTCTGCGACAGAGAAATTAAAATTACCTGTTCCGGGCATTACAGAACCACCACCCATTTTTTTTGCGTAAATTCCGTAATCAATGGTGGATAACATTTCTTCAAGATTACTTTTTCCATTAGCAATGTATGTGTTTCTCATTCGTGAAGCCGGTGCGAATCTGTAAGATTGTCTTCTGCCACTTCCAGTTCGTGCGTATCCGGTTTTTAAACTTCCCATTTTGTCAACGATATATGATTTTAAAATTCCATTTTCAATAAGAATTGTTTTTTGAGTAGGCATACCTTCGTCATCAATATTTTCTGAGCCCCATTTATTAATCATTGTACCATCATCAATTGCTGTAACGACCGAATTGGCAATTTGTTCTCCCATTTTTCCAGCAAAAACAGATGCTCCCTTAGCTACACTTGTTGTTTCTAAAGCATGTCCACAAGCTTCATGGAAAATCACTCCACCAAAGCCATTATCGATAATTACCGGAAATTTTCCACTCGGACAATAATTTGCTTTGAGCATTGTTACTGCACTTTTTGCTGTCTCAATTGCAATCTCTTCTGGATTTAAAGATCGGATAAATTCATAACCTGCAAAAGCTCCGGGATGATTAGAACCTGTTTGTTTTTCGCTTCCATCTTCTGCAATTGTTGTAGTATAAAGTCGTGTATAATTTCTTTCATCTTTTGTCCATAAACCTTCACTGTTGACAATCATGATTTTTTGCATTACTTCATTTATTTGTAAGTCAACTTGAGAAATATAATTACTATATTTTCTTGCAGCATTATCTATTTTCCGCAAAAACTCAATTTTTTCTGCTTTATCAATTGATGTAGCCGGAATTAAGAAAGGATGAATATTTTTGGTTTCTTTTTCTGTAAAATCAAATAGCTGGATTTCATTTTTAGTTGTTATTGCTTTACTAACAGCGTCAGCAACTTGCATTAATGATGATTCTGACAAGTCACTTGTAAAAGCATAAATTGCCGTTTCTCCGAAAAAAACTCGAATACCAGCTCCAAAATCTTTACCTACAATACTCTGTTTTGTTTTACTATCATTGAATTTTATTGATGAATTATATGTATTCTCAATAAACAATTCTGCAAAATCTGCTCCACGAGATAGAGCTTTTTCAATTACATTATTAATGACACGTTTGTCTAACATTTTACCTCCATTTCTCAATTTACAATTACAATTGTTTTTTCCACATTTTAAATTGAGAAGTAATTTTTTTGTCAAAAAAATCCGGAGGACTCATCCGTCAAGTAATACAAAAATAATGAAAAATGAATAATGAGCAATGAACAATTTTCTTCAAATTCAATAAAAAAAGGCGTGAAATTTCTTCCACGCCAAATATTATTTTCTATGTTCTAAAAGTTTTATTTAAGAAGTAAAACTTTGCCGTTATATTCTCTTCCATTCATATCAACTTTATAAAAATAAACACCGGAAGCTTTATTGTCTGCATTCCATTTTATATTATGTTGACCTGCATCAAGATTATTTTCATAATTATGAACATTTTCACCTTTAATATTATAAATATGAATTGTCACATTTGAAGATTCGATCAACGAAATATTAAAGTAAGTAACAGGATTAAATGGATTTGGGAAATTACCCAAGAATTGATTTATAGGTTGAACATTATTTTCAAGAAGATTTATATTCTTTTCAACTTTTTCAGTATTAATAACCATCTCAAGTTTTACATTTGAATTTCCATTTCCTTTGAATGGAATTCTTAAAAATTCTCCATTAAGAGCTGTTGCAGAAGCAATGGCAATTGAATTTCCATTTTTACAAATAAGTAAATCAGTATCCGGCATTTCAATATCTAATCCACCAGTATTGACTTCAAAACCGAATAGTTCACCTTCCGCTACAAAAACCAATTCATTATTACAAACAGATACTTTCACATTTGATTCAGGTGCGATAAAGTTTCTTTCTTCTACAGGAAATACAGTTATTAATCCAATACTATATTGAAGAATTAATGCAGCATCAAAAGCCTGAACTTCTCCATTTCCATCAACATCAGCAGTTAAGATTCTCCAATCTTCCCAAGGTAATGGATCGATTACTGGAAGTGGGTCTAAGCCAATTGAATATTGAAGAGTAATAGATGCATCATAAGCTTGAATTACTCCATTTTCATCAACATCCCCATAAGTGAGAGTTTCAAATAAGAAATCTAAATCATCGCGAGGTTCCAATTTATAAGCTCCATAAGAGAATTCTACAACACCGGTTACACTTGTAATAAAGTCATCAAGAACAGGAATATAAGTGTATGTACCATAATCATCTATGACGCAAGCACCTGTTGAATCATCAACTTCCCATTCTCCATATCCAAGATCTTCGTTAGTTACCGTAACATTTGAAATTTTTACTAAAACACCTTCATACATTTCTTCAGAAGCCAAATCAGCTGTAGAAATAATTTCCGGTAAAGGAAGTTCATTTGTAGATGAAAGAATATTAAGATTAGAAACACTATTAAGATTTGTTCTATCATTTGATTCACCAACAGTTGCTTCTAATTCGATTTCATCCCCAAGATTTACTTCTGCAAATTCATCGACAATAATACCATTCCAAGG
>JAOZMQ010000264.1 GCA_029934195.1 Candidatus Cloacimonadota bacterium
TTCCTTTACCCAACGCTAACGCATTGGGCTACAAAGATATCGCTTCTATGAAGCTAAAAAATAAGTAATTTCCCAATTAATCTTTCTTCATGAACGTCTGTTCTTCATGGTTAATATTCTTTCTTTTTCGTTCAAGTACTTATTTTTTTTTGCAAACACCTTATCCAAAAGTAACAAGCAAATAAAATACAGGTGCAGCAATTAATAAACTATCAAACCTATCTAAAATACCTCCATGTCCCGGCAGGATCTTAGAACTGTCCTTAATTTTTGCATCTCTTTTCAACATTGACTCAAATAAGTCACCAAACTGCCCAAATATTCCAGTTGAAATTGCAAGAAAAATTATTAGTTTTAGAGAAAATATTTCTGGAAAAATTAACATCGTAACAAATGCGAAAATAAATGAAAAAACAATTCCAGCTACAAAACCTTCGAGTGATTTCTTGGGACTCGCCTGAAATATTCCCCGATGTTTTCCTATAGACATTCCCAAAAAATACGCTGAAGTATCAGTAAGCCAAATCATAATAAGTAAAGCAATTATAATTGTTCCTCCATCCTGTAATTCTCTAATTTTATAAATGGCAGAGAAAAACAATCCTGAATAAGTTATCGAAAAAAGCGATGTTGAGACTCTAAGTGAGACATCATTTATACGATTTTTAAACAGATCTATTCCAACAATTAATATTGATGTAACAAAATAATTTAAAAAAAGTAAATTTAATTTTCCATAAGAAGATGCAAGAAAAATCCCAAGACTCAAAGGGATTAAGAAAAAATTTAATTCAAGTTTTTTCTGCTTAAAAAGATTGATTAATTCATAAGTAGCATACAAAGTCAAGATTGATAAAAATCCTAAAAGAACATAGTTCCCCAAATAGAAAATATATAAAAGTAATGGAACAAAGATTACGCCTACAATCACTCTTTTAAATAATTCATTCATAAAAAATTCTCCTAAAGTTATCTTCCACCAAAACGGCGGTTTCTATTTTGAAATTCTAATATAGCTTTCAAGTATTCTTCTTTGGTGAAGTCAGGCCAAAGAGTGTCTGTAAACCAAAATTCAGAGTATGCTGATTGCCATAACAGAAAATTGGAAATTCGTTGCTCTCCACTCGTTCTGATGAAAAGATCCGGATCCGGAGTTCCTGTTGAATACAAGTTTTCCGAAATCATTTTTTCAGTAATTTCAGCGGTTTCAATTTCTCCGTTTTTCATTTTTATTAATATTTGATTTACAGAATCAAGAATTTCCTTTCTTCCTCCGTAATTCATTGCAACTTGCAAAAATAATTTATCATTATGCCAAGATTTTCGACAAGTGTCTTCTACTTTCTTTGAATAAGATGAAGTTAGATTTTTTCTACTACCAATAAACCTGATATTAACCCCATTTTCGATAAGAGAATCAATCTCATTGAGAAGTGAATCAATAATCAATTTAACAAGATAATTGACCTCCAGTTTGGATCGTTTCCAATTTTCTGTTGAGAAAGCATAAACAGTTAAATATTTTACACCTACTTCACGGCTTGCTTCAACAATTTTTCGGACAGCTTCAACACCTTTTTTGTGACCATTAATTCTTTTCAACTTCTTTTTTTTTGCCCATCTACCATTACCATCCATAATAATAGCAACATGAACTGGTATTTTTTGAGGGTCTATTTTCGCTAAAATCTCTTTGAAATTCATACTTACCTTTATCTTTTTTTGTGAGCCATCATTTTGAGATAGGCATTTATAAAACCGTCTATATTTCCATCCATTACTGAAGAAGCATTTCCAATTTCGAAGTTTGAGCGATGATCTTTAACCATTTGATAAGGATGGAAAACATAAGATCTTATTTGATTTCCCCAACCTATTTCAGTTTTTTCACTTTCAGTTTCTTGTTTTTCTTTTTCTTTTTCTTTTTTATATACTTCATAAATTCTTGATTTAAGAAGCTTCATTGCTGTAGCTTTGTTTTTTAACTGAGAACGTTGATTTTGACATTGAACCACAACTCCAGTTGGAAGATGAGTAATTCTAACCGCAGAATCGGTTTTGTTGACATGTTGACCACCTGCACCGCTGGCTCTATAAGTATCAATTTTCAAATCTTTGGGATTTATTTCAACCTCAATATCATCATCGAAAAGAGGATATACAAAAACGGAAGCAAAAGATGTTTGTCTTTTACCTTGTGCATTAAAAGGTGAAATTCTAACAAGTCTATGAACACCTTTCTCAGCTTTTAGAAAGCCGTAAGCAAACTCACCGGAAATTTCAACAGTAACACTTTTAATACCAGCTTCATCTCCGGGCAAAAAATCAATTTCGTTAATTTTAAAATTTTTCTGATCACACCAACGTTTATACATTCTAAAAAGCATTTCAGCCCAGTCTTGTGATTCTGTTCCACCTGCTCCCGGGTGAATAGTCAATATAGCATCGTGAACATCATTTTCTCCACTGAGAAGAATATTTGTTTCAGCACTATCAATATGTTGTTGGTAATCTTTTAAGCTTGTAACTGCCTCAATAAATAAGGATTCATTAAATTCTTCTTCAAGTAAAATATTAAATGTTTCCATTTCTTCCAACATTTCTTGAAGCTTGTTATCGTTGGCAAGTTTTGTTCGCAAATTACTAATTTCACGTGTAATTTTTTGAGCTTTTTTTTGATCGTTCCAAAATCCAGACTCGTTCATTTTTTCTTCAAAATTAGAAAGAAGGTTGTTTAATTTATCTGTGTCAAAGATACCTTCTTATTTCTGTAATTCTATTGATAAGGACTTCGGATTCCTTAATAAAATCGGAAAATTCCATTATTTCTCCTGTTAAATTGTTGTTAAAAATTATTATCTCTAACAGAACTTCTGCAAGTTTATCTGCTTTTAGGTAGCATACCGGGAAGTAAATAATCCTTTACTTCTTCATTGAAATATCTGTCTGTCATAGTAGCAATAAAGTCTCTTACCTTCTCTACAGAATTAAACTTTGAAAGATAAGAATCATTTTTATGATTGATAAAATGTTTAAAAATCATTGAATTTGTTTTAGATTCTTTAATATCAACAAGATATTTATCAAAAAGAATTTCCATACAAATATCAATTTTATGATTGAAACTTTTTACACTTTCAGCAGTATAAATATTTTTGTAATTAAACGCTTTTAATTTTTTTAGGATATAGGATGTCTCTTCATCAAAAGAAATATAATCTTTCTCGAAGCTATTTATGATGACACTTTTTACTAAAGTATCAATTATTTTACTGTTTTTATTCCCCAAATAATCTGTACATTCTTTGGGTAAGTCTTTTCGTTTTAGAATTTTAAACCGGATAGCATCTTCAATATCTTGTCCAATATAAGCAATCGTATCAGAAATTCTAACGACACAACCTTCCATTGTTGCCGGCATCCAACTCATTGCTTTTCCAAGTTTTCGTGTTGTAATATAATCCTTTAAATCTTGTTCATTTTTATCTTTATGAGGAATTAATTGCGTATTATGAACCTCACCATCATGAGAAATCATTCCATCTCTTACTTGAAATGTTAAATTTAATCCTGCTCCTTTTCTGGAGATTGAATCAACAATGTGTAAACTTTCAATATTATGATGGAATTCTCCAATATTATGATTTTTGCAACATTTACTTAAAGCTTTTTCTCCATCATGCCCAAAAGGTGTATGACCTAAATCGTGTCCAAGTGCAATAGCTTCGATTAATTCCAAATTCAAACCAAGAACTTTTCCAATGGTTCTCGAAATTTGAGAAACATAAGTTGTATGCAATGAACGATTGGTCATTTCTTCATCAAATTGATTTGTGAAAGAGAAAACTTGAGTTTTCCCCTGATATCTTCGATAAGCGCCACTATAAAGAATTCTATCTCTATCAATAGCAAAATCAGAACGGAAATTTATTTCGCTTTCATCATTTAGACGATAAGCACAAGAATCCAAGCAAGCTAATTTGCTCAGATTAGCATCTTCCCTATTAGAAGTCTTTTTATAAATTTCCTGAAGTTTTTTATTATCAATCACAATTACCTTCTTTTTTTGTATTATTTACTTTCTTAAATTTCATAAAAATTGGATTAAATCCCTCTTTCATTTTTGTGGTTTCAAAGAAAGTTGTAATATGATCTTCCTCTCTTTCTTGTGTAAAATGGTTCTCATAAACTGAAATAAAATCATTTCGTTGTTTGAAATTATTAATTATCCATTTGGAATATTCAGTATGATCTGTCGAAATTTGAACGATTCCATCTGCCTTTAGAATCTTTGTTAAAGAATCAATAAAAGCTTGTTGTATAAGACGATTTTTGTGATGTCTTCTTTTTGGCCATGGATCCGGATGAATAATATAAATGTGATCTATAGAATCTTTTTTTATCCATTGATTAATTTTATGATCAACATAAAGTCTTAATAAGCGAACATTTTTATTATCAACTATATCAAGTTTTTTTAAGATATTAACAATTCTTCTTTTTTTTAATTCAATTCCGAGAAAATTAAATTCCTTCATCTGGACAGATTTTTTAGATAGAAATTCACCTTTTCCAGAGCCAATTTCTAAATAAATTGGATGCTTATTTTCAAATATTTTTTCCAAATTCAATACTTTATCGTCTTCAATTTTTATTTCAAAAAAATCCTTTTTCTGTTGAAGAACTTCTTCTTTATTCATTTTTTTTATTTCCATTCTTCCAAAAAATTATTTACTACTTTTATGTCAATACTTACAATTTGTAGCAAGCATACCCTGGAAAATTATTGAAAGATGGCATTAAGCTGTTCTAACTTAAAATTAACAGCTGAAAAATAAATAATTTCCCAATTAATCTTTCTTCATGAACTTCTGTTCT
>JAOZMQ010000265.1 GCA_029934195.1 Candidatus Cloacimonadota bacterium
TGGTCTTTTTCATTCTTCTATTAAAAAAAAACAGTGCTACATTAAAAACATTGAGATCAAGTGTTCTGAACTATTTGTTAACTTCTTGAGAAAAATCTTGCAATAAGCTTAGTCTATTTTTTTTTGTCTTATTACTAAGTCAAAAGAATAAACAAATTTAGTAAAAAATGAGGAGAAATAATGAAGATCTATGAAGGAAAATTAACTTCAAATAAAATCAAATATGGAATTATTGTTAGTAGATTTAATGAATTTATTAATAATAAATTGTTGGAAGGTGCAATTGATTGCTTAAAAAGACATGGTGCAATTGATGAAGAAATTCAAGTTGCTTGGGTTCCGGGAGCTTATGAAATCCCATTAGTAGCTCAGCGTATGGCTGGAACAAAAAGATTTGATGCCATTATTTGTCTTGGTGCAGTTATTCGCGGTGCAACTCCCCATTTTGACTATATCAGTGCTGAAGTTAGCAAAGGTATTGCAAATGTTGGACTTCAGAACGATATTCCAATTATTTTTGGTGTCTTAACTACTGATACTATTGAACAAGCAATAGAAAGAGCTGGAACTAAATCTGGCAATAAAGGTTGGGATGCAGCTTTGAGTGCTATTGAGATGGTTAATCTTTTTAGGAGTTTATCATAATGGGAATACGTAGAAAAGGACGTGAAATAACCTTACAAACATTGTATGCTTTAGATTTTTGTGAAACTGATCCTTATCTTGGAAAATTAGAATATCTAAATTTATACAAAGATAAACTACAAGATATTTGCTTAGATGATGATATTGAAATTGATTCTAATATCTATGAATTTGCAGATAAAATGTTGCAGTCAACTTTGAAAAATATCTCTTTTATAGATGATTCAATAGATTCACATTGCAAAAATTGGTCAATTGACCGACTCGCTTCTCTTGATAAAAATATTATGAGAATTGCTGTAAATGAAATTTCTTTTTCAAAAACCCCGTTACCAATTATTATAAATGAAGCCATTGAGATCTCAAAAAAATATTGCACAGAAAAAACAGGCAGATTCATTAATGGTGTTCTTCATGCTGTTTCAGTAGATTTGAGGAAAAAGAAATCTGAAGAAAAAGATGAAAAAGCTTAATTGTAGTATCGGCGTTATTGTTTATAACGAAATTGCAAATATTGAAAACTTGCTCAACGCTCTCGAACAGCAAGAATTGGAAAATGTAATTATCGACAAAATTTATGTTGTCTCCAGTGCTTCTTCTGATGGAACTGATGAGCTTGTTCAAAAAATTGCAAAAAAAAATAATAAAATTAATCTCATTATTGAAAAAGAAAGAAATGGAAAATCTTCTGCTATCAATAAATTTTTAGAAGTCGCAAAATCTGAAATATTGGTAATTGAAAGTGGTGATACTATTCCAAATAAAGATACAATTGAGAAATTAATTTCTGTTTTTTCTGATCCTGATGTTGGTATGAGTGGAGGACGACCATTACCTGAAAATTCAGATAAAACATTTATTGGATATAGCGTCAATTTGCTTTGGAATTTACATCATAAAATGGCGTTACACTCTCCCAAACTTGGAGAAATGATTGCTTTTAGAAATATTGTGAAAAAAATTCCAATTGAAAGTGCAGTCGATGAAGCAAGTATTGAAGCGATAATCAGGAAAAATAATTTTTCTCTCAAATATCTTCCTGATGCAATTATTCATAATAAAGGACCAGAAAACATCTCTGATTTTATTAAGCAACGAAGAAGAATCGCATCAGGACATTATTGGTTGGAACAAACTGAAAATTATTCTGTTTCTTCTCAAAATAAATTTCTTTTATTGAAGATTACATTGCAGGAATTAATAGAAAATCCTTTTCAATTTTTCTTTCTTACAGGAACAATGTTTCTGGAATTCTATTGTCGATTTCTTGGTTGGTATGATTTTAATGTGAAAAAGAAAAATCCATATAAATGGGATATTGCCTCATCAACAAAAAAATTAAAAATTAGGATAAAATAATGTTAGAACTTATTCCCAAAATTTTTGCCTATAAATTATTTCACTTTTTAGGTTTTCCAAGAATCTTACCTATGAATTATACTGTAAGCCTCACTTATAAATGTAATTCTCGATGTAAAACCTGTAATATCTATAAAAAAAAGTCAGAAGAATTGCAAGTTTCTGATTATGAAAAAATCTTTAAAAAACTTGGGAAAAGACCGTATTGGATTACTTTGAGTGGAGGAGAACCATTTTTAAGAAATGATCTTGTTGATATTTGCAAAGTTATTTATGATAATTCTAAGCCAGCTATTATTAATATTCCATCAAACGGAATTCTTACAAATAAAATTGTTGCAAACGTCAAAGCAATCACCGAACACTGTAAAAAAAGTCAAATAATCATAAATCTTTCTGTTGATGGAATAGATGAACAGCATAACAAAATTCGCGGTGTTCAAGATAATTATAATAAAGTAATGAATACATTTAAACAATTGAAAAAGATGAAAAAAACAAACCTCGCTATTGGTTTCCATACTGTCATTTCAAGATACAATGTCGATGATTTTGCCGGAATTGCCAATAAGCTGATGCAAATTAATCCAGATTCTTATATCACTGAAATTGCTGAAGAACGTGTAGAATTGGACACTATGTTTTCAGGCATTACACCATCTGAAATTTCTTATCGTTCTGCTGCCGATTTTCTTATTCATAGAATTAAAAATCAAAAATTTAAAGGTGTAAATAAAATTACACAAGCTTTCAGAATAGAATATTATCAATTAGTCAAAAAAGTTTTACGTCAAAAGCGACAGATAATCCCTTGTTATGCTGGTATAACTTCCGCACAAATTGCACCAAATGGCGATGTTTGGGTTTGCTGTATTAAAGCAAAATCCTTTGGTAATTTGCGAGAAAATAATTACAACTTCAAAAAAATATGGTTTTCCAAATCTATAAAAAATGAAAGAAAAGCTATTAAGAATAAAACTTGTTATTGTCCTCTCGCAAATGCTTCTTATACAAATATGCTCATGGATTTTCCTACTTTATGGCGTGTTTTCTATCGTAGTTTTGTTCAATGGTGGTCTTAAAATTTGCTTCAAAAGTGGAAAATTAAATGATCAAGATTTTTGATAAAGCTCACTCAACAAATAACAATCTTATTTTTTGCGATAATTTTCAGAATCGTGAAAAAAATCTGATTTTATTGACGTACTCTCCGGAAATTTCAGATAAAATTTCTCAGATAAACAATCATATCCTTTCCCAAATATTTGCATTAGAACCTCTTTCAATCAATGATACAGAATTAGAAGAAAAATTACAAAGTTTTTTTGTAGAGCTAAATTGGCAGATAAATAATATCTGTAAAAAAATTAATACAGATGAAATTGGTATTTCATTATTATTGCTCATGACTTTTGGAAATGAGATGTATATTATACAATTTGGTAGATTGCTTCTTTGCACTTTATCCAAAAATGAAACAAAAATAATTGGCAGTGAATGGAAACATTTCTCCATAAAATCAAAAGATGAACTGAATCTACTCGGAAGTAAAGAACAAGATATTCAAGTAAAAATCAATAAAATCCAAATGGATTCGGAATCATATTGTCTTGTTATACCGGCAGATATTGCTGAAAAATTACTTCAATTGAATTTTACTTATCAGAATTTCATACAACAATTAGACGAAATTTCACAGAGCCAGAATTTTCCATACTTAATTCTGAAATCTTCAAAAGAATTTTCAGTTACAGGATTGAATTTTCGCCATAAAACAAAAATTAGGGTGACAGCATTTTTAATGATAATTGCCATAATTATTTCCGTAATTTATGTAATTATTGGAAACAATGCCCTTGAAGACAGACTCAATATTAAAAAGGAAATTATTCAAGAAAAAGTCAAAACAATTGATTTTAAGAAACTACAAGAAAATCTTCATCTTGATTATGGCTTGTTATTTGTACCTGCAAGAAGTATTAAAATGAAGAAAATTTGGTCAAGCGAACTTCCTTTTGAAGTAACTTACAACCCACTTTTTGATTTTAAGAATTTTTATCTTATCTCCAAGAAACAGGTTTTTGTTTATGATAAAGGAAAACAAATTAAAATATGGAACCACTCTTTTGATCAAGAAATTATCCATGTTAATCTCATAGATTTGAATCGAATTATAATTTTAACTTCTGCAAATATCTCTTATTGTTTTAATAGAGAAAATGGAGAAATTCTCTGGGAAAAGGTTTCCTTAGATACTTCTTTTTATTCAAATAATGGGGATCTTTATCCGCAACAAATATCGCTTGATAAAGATAAAAGGCTTAATAATAGTATTTTACTTTTCCCATCTATATCAGGATTAATATTGAGAAATATTGCAAACGGTGATTCTCTCTCCGGTTATTCGGCAAAAGATAAAATTCTTTATAATAGTGAATATGATATAATTGAAAAATCAATTTATTTGATTGAAGGCAAAAATCTTGTCCGAGTAAATTTTGAAATTAAAAATTAAAACGGGATAATAAATGAAATATTTTAAACGTCTATTAATCTTTTTTTCAGTAATAATACTTTATTTCATTTTCAAAGAATTTTTGCAACTCTTTGTTCTCATTAGAAATATCCATCCTTATGCCGGAATTACATTTCTTCTCGTTGCTCTAATTTCAATGATCTATTTTGTAATTTTTCCATTAATTCAAATTCTTAAACACCCCAAAATTTTTTCGCCTGTATATCAAATTGAAAAAGAAGCAGAATTAATTACAATTCGTTTACAGCTATTTGCGGACAATAAAATTATTCAATCAAACCAAGAACTTTTACAAATAGAACCAGATCCAAAAATTCAGTATAAAAAAATTG
>JAOZMQ010000266.1 GCA_029934195.1 Candidatus Cloacimonadota bacterium
AATAAATAATTTCCCAATTAATCTTTCTTCATGAACTTCTGTTCTTCATGGTTAAGAAATTCCTTTTCGTTCAGATACTAATTATAAAAATATAATGCACGAATTTTAAATCATGTTTTACTGTATAGTTTTTTTTAAAGTCATGGTGCAAAAAATAGCAAAATCAAGAATAATATTACTTGAACTCTCAAATCAAATTATTTAGAAAACAATAAATTTCGTTAATCAACACTCTACATTTTATAGCTTTACATTATTTATAGCACTCTAAAAGATAGATTGCTAAAAACTTATTTGACAAATATTGTACAGAAAATATTTTATCTTAAAAATAACAAAGGAGATATAAAATGGCTACTGAATTAAATAAAGGCAACTTGTCGATTCACACAGAAAATATTTTTCCAATTATTAAAAAATGGTTATATTCAGAACATGATATTTTTATCCGTGAATTGGTTGCAAACGCAATGGATGCAATGAATAAACGCATAGTATTAGATGAAAATGCAGATCGTGAAAAATTTGAAATTGAAGTTAAAATCGATAAAAAGAAAAAGACAATTCAATTCATTGATGATGGAATTGGAATGTCTGAAGAAGAAATATTGAAGTACATAAATCAAATTGCATTCTCAGGTGCTGAAGATTTTATTGAGAAATTTAAAGACAAACAAAGCAATATTATAGGACATTTTGGATTAGGATTCTATTCCTCTTTTATGGTTGCTGATAAAGTTACTATAGATTCATTATCAATGAAAGAAGGGGCAATACCTGCTTTTTGGGAATGTGATGGAAGTACTGAATACAAAAGCGGTGTTGGTAAAAGAAAAAAAATTGGTACAACAATAACTGTTTTTTTAAACAATGAATCCGAAAAATATCTTGAAGAATCCAAAACAAAAGAACTGCTTGAAAAATTCTGTAATTTTATGCCATTCTCAATCAAACTTGGTAAAGATATTGTTAATCAAAAAGAAGCTCTTTGGAATAAAAAGCCGAAAGATGTAACCGATGAAGAATATAAAGAATTTTATAAAAGTCTTTTCCACGATTATCAAGATCCATTATTTTGGATTCATTTGAATGTAGATTTCCCATTCAATCTAAAAGGGATTCTATACTTTCCAAAGATCAAAAATCAATTAGATATCAATAGAGGAGAAGTAAAATTATATTGTAACAATGTTTTTGTTGCCAATAACCTTAAAGAGCTCGTTCCAGAATTTCTCTTATTATTGAAAGGTGGAATAGATATTCCGGATATTCCTTTAAATGTTTCAAGATCTTTTTTACAGCATGATAAAGAAGTAAAAAAAATTACCGGTTATATTATCAAAAAAGTCGGAGATCATTTAAAAAGTATTTTTAAAGAAGACAGGGAAAAATACAATGGTTTTTGGGAAGATATTAACGATTTCATTAAATATGGAATTCTTACCGATGAAAAATTTGCAGATTCAATGAGAGATTTTATTATTTTTAAATCCTCAAATGGTGATTATGTAACTTTACCAGAATTCAAAGAAAGAAATAAATCAGAAAGTAAACCACAAAAGATCTATTATGCACCAAGTGAAGATACTCAAGTTTCTTATCTTAATCTTATGAAGGAACAGGGTATTGAAGTTTTGATGGCGACTTCTGTTCTTGATAATCATATTTTCCAACAACTTGAAACTAAAGATTCTGATGTTACTTTTGTTCGTGTTGATTCTGAAATTAATGATCTACTTATAAATTCTGATGAAGCTGAAGAAGTTGATGATAATAACCAAACTCTTTCAGAAAAATTGAAAGAAATATTTGAAGTTGCTCTGAATGAAAAAATAGAAGCTTCTTATGATAAAGACAGCTATAAAGAATTTTTGAAAAAATATCCAAAAGCAGTTGAGATTCTCTCTTCATACATCAGAACAGAAAATGATTCTACATTCATTAAACCTTATGATCTTCCTATGAATGTTCGTACTGAACTTGGCTCTGAAGCTTTTAAGGCAATTGTTGACAAAACGTATTCACAGATTACTGCCGATGTTAAAAAAGTAAAAGCTAAAAATATTTCTGGAATGATCGTTTTTAATGAACAGATGAGACGTTTTTCTGAAATGAATTCTATGAACGGAATGGGAGCTAATAACGGTTTTGATATGTTGGGAAATCATACAATGGTTATTAATGCAGAAAATGAAACTATTAAAAAGATAGCAAAACTGCACGCTGATGGAGAAAAAGAGAAAGTAAAATTACTTTGCGAATATATCCATGAACTTGCCTTATTAGAGCAAAAAAGATTTTCCGGTAAAGAATTACAAGGTTTTGTTGAGAAAGCAAACAAAATATTAAGCATGGTTTAATAAGAAAAAAGTCGGGTGTAAAGCCCGACTTTTATTTCTATAAATTTTCTTTTATTGAATTCTAAAAAAGAATCTCACAAATATTTTGATTTTTTTAAATCTGTTTAAGCACAATCAAGTCTTAATGGAAGCGAAAAGATAAAATTAGAGCCAATTCCAACTTCACTCTCAACTGTAATCAATCCTTTATGTTTCTTTATAAATTCATCAGTAATTATGAGCCCTAATCCAGTTCCAATTTCTTTATTAGTGCCTCTATTTGATTTGATAGAATCAACTTTGAACAGCTTATCAATTGCTTCTTGTTTCATTCCAACACCTGTATCTTTTACAGATATTTCGAGATACTCATTTTTAACAATTCCAAAAATCTCTATACTACCACCATTCGGAGTAAATTTAACAGCGTTGGTAAGAAGATTTCTAAAGATTGTATTGATCATATTTTTGTCTGCACAAGTTATTAATTCTTGATTAATGTTGGAAGTAATCGTGATATGTTTTTTATTAGAAATATTCTCAATAAAGTTTATATTTTCAATTGTAATTTCACGCAAATCAATCTGTTTCGGATTAAAACTGATTGTACCCGTTTGGCTTCTAGCCCATATCAGAAGGTCATCTAAGAGAGAAGCTGTTTTTTGTGCAGTAGAACCAATTATTTTTGAGAGCTTCAAAATTTCATTTCTATCCATCTCCATTGCATGGTAATTTAATAAATCAGCACTTGCAATAACACTTCCAAGAGGGTTTTTTAGATCATGAGCAATTATAGAGAGAAATTTATCTTTCATCAAATTTGCTTGAATAAGATCTTGGTTCACTTTACTTAAATTCTTTCTGGTCTGCATTAATTCAAGGTGAGTTTTGATTCTTGAAAGCAATTCTTGGTTGTTAAAAGGTTTACTAATATAATCAACTCCACCTGATGAAAAGCCTTCTTTTATATCATCCATTCCAATTTTTGCTGTCAAGAAAATTACTGGAATATCCTTCGTTTTCTGAATTTCTTTCAATTTCCTACATACTTCAAACCCATTCATTTCAGGCATCATTACATCTAATAAAATTAAATCAATATCTTCTTTCTCTGCTATATCAATAGCAGTTTTACCATTATTTGCTCCAATTACAATATAACCTTTTATTTCCAGAATCTTGGTTAATACTACAACGTTTATTGATATATCATCAACGACTAAAATTTTATATTGCTTTTCTATATTAGCTTTCATAATTTATATCTCATTTATTCTTATTTTTTAATAATATTAAATTTAAAAATCATTAAAATTGTCAATAACAATAAAAATGTAATTTTCTGAAAACATAATGAGATTTATCTCTCAACTATCTTTTACTCATTCTCAAAGTAATATTTGATCTGTCTGTCTAAAAAGAGATCATTGTACTCTGTTATAGATTTATCTTGTGCAAAATCAGTTTCGATTTCCGTGATATAACAATCATCTTTTTGTTCAGGTGCTTTATGTAAGATTTCTCCTCTTACTCCAAGAATTTGACTTTTGCCTGTAAAGATCAATTCTTCTTTCTGATTGCTTTCTTTTCCATATCTATTTGCTGTTATTGAATAGATTTTGTTTTCTAAAGATCTTGTGATCATCGCTTGCTGGCACCAAGGAAGAACAAGATTTGCCGAGTGACATATAATGGAAGCTCCTTTTAACGACAAGGTTCTTGCTGATTCTGGAAATAGCCAATCAAAACAAATCATTAATCCAACAGGAATATTATTCTTTGCTTTGAATACTCTGAATCCTAAATTTCCTTTCTCAAAAAATAATTTTTCTTCATAGAATAGATGAATTTTTCGATAGGTCTGAATTTCTCCATCTGGATTTACCAACATCGAGGAATTGTAATATTTTCCTAAAGATTTCTCTACAAATCCAATAACAATGCTCATATTTTTTTCTTTAGCAATCTTTTTCATAAGAGTCGCAGTAACACCATTTTGAGCATCTTCTGCCATTTGAGCTACTTCTTCTTTATTATTGAACATATAACCGGAAACAGATAACTCGGGCAAGACAATTAAATCAGCCTTAACTTTTTCTAAAGCTGTTTCTATTTTGTTTAAATTTGCCGAAATGTTCAAATGTTCCGGCATAAATTGATAAAATCCAATTTTGTATTTCATTGTTATTCCTTTATATTATATAATTTTAATATGTTTACTGAGACTTATATAGTATCGAACGAAAAGTAACTTTTTCTGAATTTTCTTTTTTTTGTCGCTACTCTGTAGCTTGATTCTCTTTTTTCTTTACCCAACGCTAACGCATTGGGCTACATAGATGTCGCTTCTATGAAGCTGAAAAATAAATAAATTCCCAATTAATCTTTCTTCAGGAACTTCTGTTCTTCATGGTTAAAAAAGAACTTTTCGTTCAGATACACACTATCACAAAAAAATCATTACTCTTTGTTCTCCTTTCCTTTGCGTTCTTCCCTTTGCGACTTTGCGAAAAAAAATCTTTTTTATGTGT
>JAOZMQ010000267.1:0-2761 GCA_029934195.1 Candidatus Cloacimonadota bacterium
AGCCGAACTTTATATTGTCCGTGACATCATTGTATGCGATACGGAAATATCCGCCCTCGCCCCACCATGTTCCCCAACTGTTTTTCACTTTGAAACACTGCTGTGAGTCATCATAGCCCACCAGGAACACAGCATGTCCCCACTCATAATTTCCGCCGTTGTAATCGTAAATTCCGCCGCTGTAGCTGTAGAAATCATCCGCAACATACATGGCGACACACAGGGGGCCGTCCTGCAACGCGCCTTTCAGATCCTGCACAGTGAAATTGTTCTGTCCCCATAATCCGGCCGAGGGAGTGAAATCCTCTATCTTTACCAGGAAATCCGGGGTCGCACATTTGCTGCCGCAGTTTCCGTTGTTTGTCCTGTAGGGATAGCAGTTTTCTGGCGGAAGTCCGTTCTGGCGGATATAGCTGAGTGCGTCCCAGTACCATCCGCCGCTGCATCCTCTGCCGCCGTACAGGCAGGAAACCAGCACCTGTTCGGCAAAATCTCTGCTCACAGGGAGATTTGCCTGATTTGCAAGATTCTCCATCATGGCCGCGGTTGCAAATGCCCAGCATGAACCGCACTGTCCCTGGTTTTTTACAGGCGAGTCATAAACACTCCAGTCTTTGGAGGCAGGCAGGTCCTCTCTTGCACGATATCTCCGGGACGGGGTGTGGGTTTTCCAGTGTTCTCTGACATGGTCAGGGATGATCAGACCGGTGGTATATTTCCCGTCGGTCGGCAGGGACACATCACGGTCTCTGCTCCGGGAAGCGGGCAGGGAAGCGGAAGTGTCCGCCCCGCTTTTGGCGGATCGAGTTCTCGGTCTGGTGAATATCAGCGATGACGGGCTTACGGCAATATCCGGCACAGCCGTCGGGTTTCCTGTATAATTTTGTACGGTGTGGTTGGAGCTTGTGCTGGTGTATGAAAGGCTTGCCGGGCTGAATGTATAACCGTTTTTTTCAGGTGTCGCCGTGCCGGTCCATCCATAATAGACCGTGTGGTTGTAAAAGCCTGAACTGTCTGTTTCGGTCGAACCGGCATAATTGCTGAAATTCAGTCTGACGCTGTTCAGGCCCTTATTCCCCAAATCTCTGACATAACCGGATATGGTAAAGGGAATGGCGATTCCGGTGTAATCCTGATTGAACTGACCGGAGCTGATGTCGGTGTAAGAACGATTGGACGGATCAAAAGTATAACCCTGTTTTGAAGGTGTTATTGTCCCGCCCCATCCTGAAATGACAGTCTGTGTATAATATCCTGAATTATTTGTGGTTGTCGAACCGCCATTATTGCTGATCAGAGTGACACCACTGAGTCCTATGTTGTTTGAATCCCTGACATAGCCGGAAATGCCATAAGTCTGCTGCTGAGATGCTGCCGTGTAATTCTGGTCGGACTGATTCTCGGTTATCTCGGAATAGGTGCGGTTCTGAGGGGCAAAGGAATATCCGCTTTTGTCCGGAGTGACCGTGCCGCTCCAGCCGCTGCTCACGGATCGGGTGTAAAATCCAGTACTGTCCGTGGTGGCTGTGCCGGCGCTGTTGCTGAAATTCAGGGTGATGCCGCTGATGCCGGTATTGTCTCCGTCTCTGACATAGCCGGAAATGGTATAGTTGCCGGATACGAATACCGCTGTGACGTTCATGTCCTGTGTCATGGTGATGCTGGCGGTGGTCCCTGTTCCTGTGGCATCGCCTTCCCAATGGTCGAAATTGTAGCCTGAATTTGGCGATGCGGTGAGCAGGACTGTGGTTCCGCAGTCGTAGGCGGACTGATTCGGGCTTTTGGTCACGCTGCCGTTGACCGCGGTGATGTTGAGAGAATAGGTTCTGACGGCGAAATTTGCGATGACGGATTTGTCCGCATCCGCTGTGAGGCTGCATGTTGAACTTGTTCCGGAACATGCGCCGGACCAGCCGATGAAGTCGTAACAGTCATCCGGTTCCGCTGTGAGTAATACGGTTGTGCCGCAGTCGTAGGATGACTGGTTCGGACTTTTGGTGACGGTTCCGTTATTCGCTGTGATGTTGACGGAATGGGTCTTGACGGCGAAGTTTGCCGTGACCGATTTGTCCGCATCCACTGTGAGGGTGCAGGTGGGAGATGTGCCGGAACATGCGCCTGACCAGCCGGTGAAGTCGTAACAGGCTTCAGGATTGGCGGTGAGGGTGACGGATTCGCCGTCGGTGTAAACGGATTTGTCGGGAGATGCCGAGATTGCGCCGCCGGATGAGGGGGAGACGGTTTTTGTGAGCGTGTATGTGTCCGGGATGTCCTCCTCGAAGACTGCCGTCACGCTGCGGTCTGCGGTCATGGTGACGCTGGCGGATGTGCTTGTTCCGGATGCATCCCCTTCCCAGCGGACAAAGTGCCAGCCTGTGTTCGGACTGGCGGTGAGGGATACCTCGGTTCCGCAGTCGTAGGAGGATGCGGATGGCGATTTGGTGACGCTGCCGTTATTGGCGGTGACGGTGAGGGAATGGGTTTTTATGGCGAAGTTTGCCGTGACTGACTTGTCATCATCCATTGTGAGGGTGCAGGTGGGGCTTGTGCCGGAGCAGTCGCCTGACCAACTGGTAAAATCGTAGCAGGCGTCAGGGGTGGCGGTGAGGGTTACGCTCTCGTTGTGATCATACTCGGATTTGTCGGGATTTCGGTATATTACGCCAGAAATGGGGGGGGTAGTATTGGTGGTCAGCGTGTGAGTCTGTGGCGTTACTCCGCCTCGGATGCAGCGAGTATGCTTGGCATAACTCGTATCCGT
>JAOZMQ010000267.1:2771-4857 GCA_029934195.1 Candidatus Cloacimonadota bacterium
CCCCCCCCAGTATTGGTGGTCAGCGTGTGAGTCTGTGGAATGACCCCACCTCGGACACAACGGACGTAATGTAAATTCGATTTACCATGAGTTCCGCCTTGACCATGGTAGAAATGAAACATCGATCCATAACTATTATTGCCAAAAAATGTAGTAGATGACCAGTAAATGGATGATGCCGTATCAGGAAAATATTCAGTATCTATAATGGGATCATGTTTTCCGAAATCTGCAATGGAAAGAATTTCTTCACTGTTCGGCAAACGCCAGTCATCATAACCAGTGAGAGAAAGACCTTCGCAATAAGCAAGAGCATCTTTCCAAGTCATTTCTACTCCAGAGCCATTCTGCTGCCATCTCAACCCGGTTTGGCTATCCGTAATCGTGCCATTTCCATTATTGATGAGAAGATTAGAGGTTCCAAAGGCAATACCTCGAACAGCCCTTGCATGGTAGTGCCCCGCTTTGGAAAAATCGCTGTGTCCACCTGATGAATGGTTGACACACCATGCGACAAAAGGTTGATCTAGTCTGGTAACAGAAGTCCAATAAGAAACCTTTGAAGTAAAATAGTCTTGATCTATAGCAGGCATGTATCTTCCAAAGTTTGTAATAGAAGCCAATTCTTTAATATTTGGCAGTCGCCAATCAGAATGACCACCGAAATTTTCAGCATTGAGAGCGTTGATGAAATCTTCTGTGTCTGTACCATCTCCAGGTGCGCCCCTGTCTCCGCCGTTTGTCGCGGGGTTGCTATCGTGCCATGTGTAAGTGTTGTCCCTGTCATGCACGGCCCCGTCATCGGTCTTCACTTCCCAGATCAGCCCAGTCACATTGTCCCGCACCATTGTCCACGAGGCTGCGGAATCGGGGAGGTCGTTTCCGCCCGCATCCAACTTGGTGTATGAGCGGGGATTGGTGGTGTATTGTGCATCCTGGCCGTAGAAATCCTCGCCGGGTGCGGGGCAGGGGATCTCGGCGGTGTCGTTGTAGCATTTGGTCTGGCCGGTGTCGGGGAGTGCGCCTGCGAAGGCGGTGCCGCAAAGGCACAGCACGATAAGGGTTGACAATGCGGTGATTTTTGCCAGTTTTTTCATTTTTGTCTCCTCCTTTTACGGGTTTGCGCCGTGGATAAAACTCCCGGCTGAAAGCAAAGCCGAGGGATAAATCCCCCGGCTGAAAGCCAAAGTGCGCTGAAGCGCACTGCGAAAAGTTCAGATGCTCAGTGCGGATTCCAGTTTTTTAAGCATTATCCTCAGTTCGTCAGTGTTTTTCAGAACAAGTTTCTCCTTCGGGGTGAGACGGCGTTTCAGAAATCGCTGTGCCATCCGGATGTTGCCGATCAGTTCGCCTTTTTCCACTCCGATGTACACTCCCATCTGGATAAGCTCCTGCCCGACAACGGTCTGATCAATCGGGGTCAGTTGTATCATTTTCTCCACCTCCTTTAAGGTAAGTTTTTGGAACCGCTGCACAACAGCATATATCAGCAGTTCCGTCAGTTCCCGTGTCTCATTGTCCGACAGTTCCAGCGAGCGTATCTCCTCCTCCCACTGCGGGACAAGTTCCGGCAGCTTTTCCCGGTTCTTTTTTATGTCCGAAAGTCCGAGCGGCTTCAGCACGGTCAGCACCCCCGCCTTTTTTACCAGCTTTTTCAGGCAGTCGGCAAGATTTTTGCAGACCAGCCGGCTGGGCGGTCTGGGATTCAGCATCTGGTTGTCGGGATCATATTTCTCATCCGTGAAGAGAACGACCAGCACAAACGGTCTGTCGCTGTCATTCTCCTCGTACCATACGCACACCTCACGGAACCCCCGCCAGTATATCGTGTTGTCCTCATACCCCTGAATCTCCACGAAGACATTCGGGCCATCGCCGTCCGTGCGCTTCATAAAACCGTCGAAACGCTTCTCCGTCGTCTTCAGGGTTATGCTCTTGAAAGAGTATGTTCCGTCCAGTTTCATCCCCACCAGCCGGAACAGGCTTTTGGGAGACAGACGGAACAGCTTGTAAAACAGCGCATCTGTTTTCATGTTTTCATATCCTTAACGCGGACTGTCATTTTACTCCGGGTGTGTTAAAATTT